>CALFMQ010000159.1 GCA_937879825.1 uncultured Phycisphaerales bacterium | reverse complement strand
ACGCTGGATGTGTGCAAGGATTTGAGGCGCGAGGGCGTGGGGTTTGATCTGTCGCCGAGCCGGGCGGATATCAAGCAGGCGGATGCGCGGCGGATTCCGATGGCGGACGGTTCGGTGGACTTTGTGTTTGTGGATCCTCCTTACTCGACGCACGTCGATTATTCGGATGATCCGCGGTGCATCGGGAAGCTCGATGCGGGCGGGGAGGATGGTGGGGCGGCGTACTACGAGGCGATGGAGCGGGTGATCGGCGAGATGCACCGGGTGATGAAGGATCGCAGGTACATGGGGCTGTATGTCTCGGACTCGTTCAAAAAGGGTCGGCCCTTCATGCCGATCGGGTTCGAGTTGTTCTCGATGATGCGCCGGAGGTTCAAGCCGGTGGACATCATCGCGGTGGCGCGGGGGAACGCGAAACTGGGGCGGGGGAACTGGCACAAGAGCGCGGAGGAGGGGAACTACTTTTTGCGGGGATTCAACTACTTGTTCATCATGAAGAAGGAAGAGGGGGGCGCCGGGGCGTGAGCCCGGCGGGGAATGGGAGCGAAGCGGGGAAGTCCCTGTGAAAACGGGGGGTTTGGGATTGCCAGCGTGGATAGGTGTGCCATATTGAAGGTGGCGGGTGTCGTGCGCGCAGGCGGCGGCACTGCAACAACATGGGAGATCGCATCATGAAGACCGGTCGGATGATTCGAGGGATTGGGTTGGTTTCGATCGCGGGGTTTCTGATAGCGCTGCCGAGCGGCGCTCTGGGCGAGGGCGCGCCTGACACGCGGGCGCAGGAGTATCGGCCGGCGAGCCCGGAGGGCGGCGAGTTGCGTGACGCGGGCCGCTTGGTTCGTCTGGACTCGATCGGCGTGATGCATGTGACCTCGACGGGGCAGGTGATCGAGGTAGACCCGACATCGTTGCAGGGCTCGCAGCCGCAGTTCGTGTCCACGCATACCGACGCCGATTTCACGGGCGGTTCCTTCATCGCGCAGGCGGGCTTTGCGGAGAACGAGTACGCCGCCGCGACTTACAACATCCCGAACAGTCTCTTCCCGATTCGGATTGATCTCGCGGAGATGATCTTTGTGACATCAGCCGCGAACCAGCCGACGACGACGCAGTGGGGGATTCAAATCTGGGATGGCGTTCCCACCGACGGTCAGTCGGCGCTTGTTGCGAGCTACGACTCGATCAACGACTTTCTCCCTCCGATCCAGTTGCCTCCGGGCACCAACGGTGTGAATGTGCTGTTCCAGGTCGATCCGAATGATCCGGAGCAGATCATCATTCTTAAGGACCCGAACCTCGGGCCGAATGACGATCACCAGGTGACGTTGGCGTACGGTGTGCTCGATCACAATAGTCAGACGCAGAACCCGTGCGTGGTTGCGCCGCCCAACTGCTGCAATGCGTTCCCCGCGACGGATGTGAGCGGCCTGGCGGTCAGCACGCTCAACTGGGTCAAGGCGGTGGATTGCGGCCCGCCTCTGTTCGGCTGTCCGTCCAATGGTTGGTTCCGTTTCAGCCAGATCGGCACGATTTGCCGGCCGACGGGCGACTGGGTGATGCGGCTGACATGGAGTACGTTCAATGAGCCGTGTCTGGGTGACGCGAACAACGACCAAGTCGTCAATGTCGACGATCTGAACCTCGTGCTGGGGAACTGGTTCACGCCGCAGATCAGCGGCACGAACGGCGATCTCAACGGGAACGGATTTGTGACTGTTGATGATCTGAACATTGTGCTGTCGAACTGGAACAATCCCTGCCTTTGATCGGATGCCCTGATCTTGAACGACAACGGGCGGCCCTCGCGGGTCGCCCGTTTCTTTTGATCGGTGTTTGAATATGGACTCAGGTCTTGGAGAGGACCTTGGTTGGTTTGAACTGCTCTCCCAGGACCTTCTTCGCGTCGGACTTCATCCACGAGGCGAGGACATCGGTGTAGACGGAGCGGAAGTCGGTGTGGAACTTGAGATCGCCGTCGTCGAGGTCGGTGAGTGAGGGGTGTTTGCCGTGGACGCCGGCGTGGACCATGGGCCCGAAGAAGAACATGGGCGCCGCGGTGCCGTGATCGGTGCCGCCGGAACCGTTCTGCGCGACGCGTCGGCCGAACTCCGAGAAGGACATGGTGAGGACGCGGGAGTCGTTGCCCTGGGCCTTGAGGTCGGCGTAGAAGGCGTTGACGGCGGAGGCGAACTGATTCATGAGGTTGGCGTGGCGTCCGTTGGCGGCGCCCTGGCCGGCGTGGGTGTCGAAGCCGCCGAGCGTGACGTAGTAGACGCGGGTTTCGAGCCCGGCGCGGATCATGGCGGCGACCATGGCGAGTTGGCGGGCGAGGTCGTTGCCGGGATAGGCGACGAGCGGGCGGGAGTCGACGGCCTTGCGGATCTGGTCGGAGGCGAGTTGGGCGTCGAGCGCGGTGCGCATGAGGAACTGCGCGTTGGGGTTGTGGGCGAGGTCTTCGTCGGTCTCGGCGTTGGTGATCTCCATGTAGGGCGCTTCGAGGGAGTCGTGGAGGTCGAGCCCCGTCCAGCGGAAGAGATCGGGGGTCTCGAAGGCGATGGGCTTGTAGAGGCGGCCCTGCATGGCGAGCGGCGCGGCGCGGCCGATGGCGATGCCGGAGGTGCCGGCGATTTCCTTGTGCGCTTCGCCCGCCCCCCCCGCCCCCCCCGCCCCCCCCGGTGCTCCCTGGCATTCGTTATCGAAGTACTTGCCGAGCCAGCCGTCGCCGGTGCCGGAGGTTTCGGCGGTGTGCCAGATATCCATGGAGGCGAAGTGCGAGCGGTTGGGGTTGGGGTATCCGACGCCCTGGACGACGGCGCAGAGGCCGTTGTCATAGAGGTCCTTGATGCCGGTGAGTTGGGGGTGGAGCCCGACGCCCGAGCCCTTGGCGAGTTGGAGGACTTCGCGTTCGGGGATGCCGATGGTCTGGCGTGCGCGGTAGTACTGCGGGTCGGAGAAGGGGATGACGGTGTTGAGGCCGTCGTTGCCGCCGCCGAGTTGGACGACGACGAGGATGCGGTCTTCGGGGACGCCGGGGCGCGATGTGAGCGCATCGTCGGGGCGCATCATGGCGAACGCCGAGCGCTGGAGGAAGCAGGGGATGGTTGTGGCGGCGGAGGCGAGGGTCATGCCCCGCATGAGGAAGGCGCGGCGTGTGTAAGCGCTTGAGTTGTGGAGGTCCATGGTGCGATCCTCTAGCAGAGTTGGTACTCGGGCATGGCGGTGATGAGCGCGAGGGCGCCGGTGAGAACGGGTGGCGTCATGCGCGAGCCGTGCTCGCGGGTGAAGTCGGCGATGGTGTCGATGCGTTGCCCGGGCGGTGTGCCCCCGAGCGCGAATCGGAGGAGATAGGGCACGACGCGGTCGGGGTCGTGCTCGGCGCCGGGGTCGGCGGCGGCGAGGTCGGCGAGGAGGATGGTGGGGTCGTACTTCTCGACATTGGCCATGGCGTCGAAGCCGACGGGCGTTTTGCCGGTGAGCAGATAGTTGAGGACATTCTGGCGGACGTAGAGGGTGGAGGTGTTGATCCAGGGGCGTCCGACCTCCCAGCCCTTGACGGAGGGCGGGAAGAAAACGTCCTGGCCCATGCGGTCGAGCGCATCGGCAAGGAGGCCGAGGTCGCGTGCGGGGGTGCGCATGGATCGGATCGCGCCGACGATGAGTTCGACGGGCGACTTGATGCGCGAGACGGTGATGGCGGGGTCGTAGAAGTGCTGGGAGAGGAAGAGCTTTCGCAGGACCGGCGCGATGTCGTAGCGCGCTTTGAGCATCGTGGCCGCGAGTTGCTTGACGACGGAGTCGGCGGCCTTGGCTTCGGGAGATCCGGGCACGACGGGCGTGTCGGAGGCGAAGAAGCGGTAGATCTTGGAGCAGATGAACTCGGCGCACTGGCGCTTTGCGAGGATGAGTTTGACGAAGTCGTCGCCGTCGTAGTTGCCGGATTTGCCGAAGATGCGCTTGGCGGAGTCGTCGTGCAGGTTCTTGTTGAAGACGAAGGTGTTGAAGTCGAATGAATACCCTGTGAGGGCGCGGGCGCCTTCCTTGATGTCGTCCTCGGTGTAGGCGCCTTCACCGAGTGAGAAGAGTTCCATGATCTCGCGGGCGAGATTCTCGTTGGGTGCGCCGCGGACATTGCGGTTGTTGTCGAGGTAGCGCAGCATCGCGGGGTCGCGGATGATCGCGAAGAGCAGTTCACCGAAGTTGCCCGCGGCGTGGGCGCGGAACAACTGGTTCTGCAGGAACATGTGGTAGGAGTTCTCGATGGTGCGGTAGGAGGTGGCGAAGTGGCCGTGCCAGAAGAGCGTGAGCTTCTCTTGGAGCGGGCGCGGCGTCTCGATCATGCGCTTGAGCCACCAGCGCTGCATGGAGGCGGTCTGCTGGCGGTCGGCGCGCTCGCGGCGCTGGCGGTCTTCGCGGAAGCGGGCGACGGCGTTCTCGTCTTGGTTGCGCTGGGCGAGGCGGTAGGCCTGCAGTTCTTCCTCCGACGGCGGCTTCATGATGGAGGCCTCGAAGTCGGAGGCCTGCGGCTCGGGGTACGAGCCGACGGAGAAGTCGAGCAGGTGATCGACGGCGCGCTCGGGTCCCCAATCGGCGAGCGTGCGTATCTGGTCGGGTGAGCCGCCGAAGCCGGCGCGCCAGAGGAGGTGGCGGGCCTGGTCGTAGCCGAAGTCGGCCTTGGAGATGGAGGTGAGCGAGGTCGTGGGGGTGTTTGCGGTCTGCGGCATCGTTCCTCCCGACGGGTCGGTTCGGCGTCCGACGGCTCAACGCGGGGTGCGGGGCGGGATTGCACACCGGGCCACTGGGAGTATTGGCCGGGTGGGCGATCGTGTTGCGGGAGTTCGCGCGAATCCGGCGAGTTGTGCATCGTTGGATGCGCAGGTTGGTGTTTTGTTCAGGCGAGGTCGGAGCCGACGGGAGCGATGAAGGTCTTGCCCTGGCAGTCGAGTTCGAGTTGTCCGTCGTCGGAGAGGCCGGTCAGTGTGCCGCGCTTGAAGTCGCCCGTGGGGAGGTGGATCTCGATGGTGCGCCCGATGCCGTGGAGGGCTTGGCGCGCGAGGGCGACGGTCTGGGTATCGGCGCCGCGCGTGGTGGCGGCATGGTGGAGGTTGGCGCGGAGTTCGCGCTCGAGGCGGGTCATGTCGACAGGTTGTTTGATTTCGTTTGAGAGCGATGTGGCGGGTCGGCGGAGGTCTTCGGGGAGTTCGGCGGGGTTGTTGTTGGCGTTCATGCCGACTCCGATGAGGAGGTAGGCGCGGCCGGATTGGTGGATGATCTGGCAGATGTTGCCGCAGACTTTCTTCTCGTTGATGAGGATGTCATTGGGCCACTTGAGGTTGATTCTGGGGCCGTGGCCGTGGTGCGAGAGCGTGTTTCTGACGGTGAGGAGGCACGCGACGCCGACTCGGAGCGCGAGGCCCTTGATGAAGGTTTGGGGGTCGCCGTCAATAGGCCAGGCGATGGTGGTCCAGAGCCCTCCCGGGGGGGAGTACCACTCGCGCCCGAAGCGGCCCCTGCCGGTGGACTGGGAGCGGGCGACATACATGACTCCGGAGCCGGACCCCCCCGCGCGAAGGTTTCCGGACTCGACGGCCTTTCTGGCGAGCGACATGGTGGAGTCGACATCGCCCACATGCTCGATGGGCAGGACGCGGTCGAGGGGGTCGAAACGGTTGGGATGCGTCGTTCCGCTGGGCATAGGCATCAGGATACGCTCCGGGGATCGGGGTGCGGGTTGCCTGAGGGGGTCGGCGTGCCGATACTGATGGGGTAGACCCATGAGCACGCAGACACCAGTTTGGACCTGTCCCGGCGCGAGTCGGGGCGGCGGGGGGCGTCAGATCGCTCCGGCGGGCGGCACGCTGCTGGCGGTGCTGATTCTGCTGGCGGTGCTCCCCAGCGCCGCGGCGGTTTCGTCTGGCGGTACTGAGGCGGCGGCGCTTGCGACGCTCGTCGAGGCGGCGCACGACTCTCGGTCGGAGGCGATGGACGGGGGCGGGGAGGCGGCGCGGATCGAGCGTCGCGTTGAGCTGCGGATCGGGGCGGATGCGGGCATCGCATCGAGGTTCGAGGCGATCGGTGTGTTCGCGTTGCCCTCGTGGGGGATGGCGATGGCGTCGCGGGGATTGGGCGCGATGCCGCCGCCGGCTGTCTGAGATTGTCGTCTGGCCCGTCGAACGAGCGGGCCTCTGGCACTTGGACAGCGTTATGAGACAACACATGAGATGACAACGCGGGTTGTTGCGCCCCATGAGGGCGGTGCGTGAGCGCACCGCGTCGGGCGGACGAGCCGCGATCGCGCCGCGGGACAACGCGGGCGGAAAGGTGATCACGAGATGGCATCGACAGAGATTCCGGTTCTTGGGCCGCTGATTACGAAGATCTTCGGATCGCGCAACGAGCGGATGGTGACGCGGTACACGGCGCGTGTGCAGGCGATCGGCGAGCTTGAGCCGCAGATGCGTGCGTTGACGGACGAGCAGCTGCGCGCCAAGACGGAGGAGTTCCGCAATCGGATCGATGGCGGCGCGGGAGTGATGTCGATTCTCAACGAGGTTTTCGCGGTGGCGCGGGAGTCGATGGACCGGAATGTCGGGATGCGGAATGTCTTCAACCCGGCGCACGCGGAGCGGTTCCCGGTGGATGAGATGCCCGCGGCGGCGCGCGAGGCGTACGAGCGGACGAAGGCGGCGATGGAGGCGGCCGAGCCCCGCGAGCCGAAGGGCGACCTGCTGGGGAACGAGGGGCCGTTGCCGGCGTGGGTCTGGATGGATATCCCGAACGAGGTGTACGACGCGGTGCGGGAGATGTTCCCGAACTCGAGGCCGCCGTTCCGGGCCAGGCCGTTCGATGTGCAGCTGATCGGCGCGATGGTGCTGTACCAAGGCCGCATCGCTGAGATGAAGACGGGCGAGGGCAAGACGATCGTGGGCCCGATCGCGTCGTATCTGGCGGCGGTGGAGGGGCTCAAGGTGCACGTGGTGACGGTGAACGACTACCTGGTGCAGCGTGACCGCGACTGGGTGTTCCCGTTCTTCCGCGGCGTGGGAATGACGGTTGGCGCGATTCACCCGATGCACATGCAGAACGAGGACATCAAGCGCCGGATGTACCAGTGCGATGTGGTGTACGGGACGACGGCGGAGTTCGGGTTCGACTATCTGCGCGACAACATGAAGCGGACGGCGGACCAGCAGGTCCAGCGGCTGCGCGAGTTTGCGATCGTTGACGAGGTGGACTCGATTCTGATCGACGAGGCGCGGACGCCGCTGATTATTTCGGGCGCTGCGCACGAGGGCGAGCCGCGGTATGAGCTGGCGGACCAGCTGGCGCGGCACCTGGTGCGGTTGCAGTCGGAGTGGTCCTCGGCGGATGAGAAGGTGGACAAGTGCAAGAAGCGGATCAAGGGTCTTGAGGGCGACATCCGCAACGCCCGGGACAAGAGCGAAGTGCCCGAGATGAACCGTCAGTTGGAGGAGGCGAAGGAGATCCTGCCCAAGCTGGAAGCGGAGCGGGACCGGTTCACGCAGTACTTCGAGGTCGAGCGGGATCGCAAGTCGGCGCGGTTGACGCACCAGGGGATCGCCGAGGCGCAGAAGAAGGCGAACATCGGTTCGTTCTATGTGGGTGAGAATCAGGACCTGCACCACCTGCTCGAGCAGTCGCTGCGTGCGCACGCGGTGTACGAGCTGGATGTGGATTACGTGATTATGCCGGGGCAGAACCCGCAGACCGGGCGGACGGAGCAGGAGATCGTGATCGTCGATGTGAACACGGGCCGCCCGATGGTGGGGCGCCAGTGGTCGGACGGTCTGCACCAGGCGGTGCAGGCGAAGGAGCAGGTGCCGATTCGTCAGGAGACGCAGACGGTCGCGACGATCACCATTCAGAACTTCTTCAAGATGTACAAGCGGCTGGCGGGCATGACGGGCACGGCGGACACCGAGGCGCAGGAGTTCTACGACATCTACAAGCTGGACGTGGTGACGATTCCGACGAACGTGCCGGTGATCCGCAATGATTTCGATGACCTGGTGTACCTGTCGGTGAAGGACAAGTGGGACGCGATCGTGGAGGAGAT
>CALFMQ010000158.1 GCA_937879825.1 uncultured Phycisphaerales bacterium | reverse complement strand
TGTTGAGATGAACGGCCTTGCGGGTGATATTCCTCCGGCTGAAGAGTGGCACAACCCACTGTTTCCTGGTGAGTCGATCCTGGGGCCGACGATAGGAGGGCATGAAGTTTCCTTCGCGAATGTGCCGCAGGTCAATCCGCCGGGAACGGTGTTCTACGGGGTCTACTTTGTGACGGGTGGTGTTTGGAGTGTTGCCTCGCCGGGTGGGAAGGATGGCGTGGTTCTGTTCCGCGGGTATTTCGGCGAGGACTACTCGATCGTGAATCGCGTGCGCATCTTGATTCGCGACGGCGGCGCGGACAAGAATGTTGAGTTTCTTGATATTGGCGGTTTGGGCACGGTTGTGGGCGGTGGGTCGCTATCGCAGCCGTATCGACTGGCGCAGTACGACACCGGTACGCGAGACTTGTGGGTCGAGGCGATTCCGGGGCCGGGCGGGGGTGCATTGCTCGCACCGATGTGCTTGGCGTTAGCGCGTCGGCGTCGGTAGGGCGAGGATTCCGAAAAGTGTGCAATTGGCGTACCCTCGGGTGACTGAGAAAGCACACCGCGATGGGAGGTTGTCGCCTGATGAGCCAGCACGCGAGCGGATCGAGCATCGAGTCGGTGTTGCACGAGACCCGGAAGTTCCAGCCGGCTGCGGGGTTCTCCGAGGGTGCGCACGTGGGTTCGATGGAGCAGTACCGGCGGGAGTATGAGCGCTCGATTCGGGATCCTGAGGGATTCTGGGGTGAGGTCGCGGGGGAGCTGGACTGGTTCACGAAGTGGAAGAAGGTTCTCGAGTGGAAGGCGCCTGACGCGAAGTGGTTTGTTGGTGGCAAGACGAACATCTGCCACAACTGCGTGGACCGCCAGGTGGAGGCGGGGTTCGGCGCCGAGCCGGCGATCATCTGGGAGGGCGAGCCGACGGGGAGCGGGGGGCCTGAAATTCGGCGGATTTCGTATGCCGATCTGAAGCGCGATGTGTCGCAGGTCGCGAATGTCTTGAAGTCGCTGGGCGTGAAGAAGGGCGAGATTGTCACGATCTATATGCCGATGGTGCCCGAGTTGGCGGTCGCGATGCTGGCGTGCGCGCGGATCGGCGCGCCGCACTCGATCATCTTCGGCGGGTTCAGCGCGCAGGCGATCGCGGATCGGGTGGTGGACGCCGGGAGCCGCGTGATTATCACGGCCGACGGCGGTTGGCGTCGCGGGCAGATCGTGCCGCTCAAGGAGAATGTTGATGCGGCGTGCACGCAGACGGACCTGATCGACCATGTGATTGTGCTCGAGCGTACGGGCCAGCAGATCGCCTGGCATCATGCCCCGTCCGGTGCGCACGGGAATAAGCGCGATCATTGGTGGCATGACCTTGTGCAGGCGGCGAGCGACACGTGCGCGTGCGAGCCCATGGACGCGGAGGACCTGTTGTTTGTGCTGTACACCTCGGGCACGACGGGCAAGCCCAAGGGGATCATGCACACAACGGGCGGGTACATGGTGCACACCTACCTGACGAGCAAGATCACCTTTGACATGCATCCGGGGAATGGGCAGGTGTACTGGTGCACCGCGGATATCGGGTGGATCACCGGGCATTCGTACATCGTGTACGGCGTGCTGCCGAACCGCGTGCCGACTGTGATGTATGAGGGCGCGCCGAACTGGCCCGGTGCGGATCGGTTCTGGGACATCGTCGAGCGGCACAAGGTGACGCAGTTCTACACGGCCCCGACGGCGATCCGCGCGTTCATGAAGTGGGGGGATGAGCACCCGAAGAAGCACGATCTGTCGTCGCTCAGGGTGCTGGGCACGGTGGGCGAGCCGATCAATCCAGAGGCGTGGATGTGGTACCACAGGGTGATCGGCGGCGAGAAGTGCCCGATCGTGGATACCTGGTGGCAGACCGAGACGGGCGGGCACATGATCACGCCGTTGCCGGGATGCACGGCGACGAAGCCGGGCAGTTGCACGCTGCCGTTCTTCGGGGTTGATGCGGCAATCGTTGACGAGCAGGGGAACGAGAAGGGCGCGAATGAGGGGGGATTGCTGGCGATTCGCAGGCCGTGGCCGAGCATGTTGCGCGGGATTCTGGGTGATCGCGAGCGGTTCATCGCGACGTACTGGTCGGACATCGTGACGAAGGACGGCACGCGGTATTACAAGGCGGGCGACGGCGCGCGGCGCGACGAGGACGGCTACTTCTGGGTGATGGGGCGGATCGACGATGTGATCAATGTGTCCGGGCACCGGCTGGGGACGATGGAGGTTGAGAGCGCGCTGGTGTCGCACGACGCGGTGGTGGAGGCGGCGGTGGTGGGGATGCCGCACGAGATCAAGGGGACGGGGATCGCGGCGTTCTGCACACTGGCCCCCGGGTTCACGGCGGATGATGCGTTGCGGGAGGCGCTGCGGAAGCACGTTGCGGGCGAGATCGGCGCGATCGCCAAGCCCGACATGATCCGGTTTACCGATGCGCTGCCCAAGACACGGAGCGGCAAGATCATGCGTCGGCTGTTGCGTGATATCGCGGAGGGCAAGGAGCAGGCGGGGGATACGACGACGCTCGAGGATTTCTCGGTGCTCGCG
>CALFMQ010000157.1 GCA_937879825.1 uncultured Phycisphaerales bacterium | reverse complement strand
AAGCGACCGCCATCGAGGGCAAAGACCGGCTCGCCCAAGTCCTGTTGGAACCGGGCGATACAAAAATACTCAGCGCGTTCATGGCCGCCCGATTTCATCGAGTCGCCGACCTTGCCTACCTGAGCAGGCCGCGCCCCGGTCCGCAGTTCTCGCCACCCGACTCCTGGGGGGACGGCGTGACCGTGCGCAACTGGCGACCCGGAGACGACCAAACGATCGCTGACGCGCTCGAGCGCACCTACGAGGGCACTCTGGACTGCCCGGATCTCTGCGGCTTGCGCGATCCGGTCGATGTCGTGGCCAGTCATCGTGCGACCGGGATCTTCGACCCCAACCTATGGTGGCTCGTTGAGTACCACAGGAGATGCGAAGGGGTGCTGCTCTTCAACCCGTGCCCGGCCCAGTCGACGGTCGAACTCGTGTACATCGGCCTTGCGCCCGCACTGCGCGGTCGCGGATTGTCGCGCAAACTCATGGAACTCGGCCTCTCGGTGACATCGAATCGATCGGAACGCGAAGTCTCATGCGCAGTCGATCTCAGAAATCGCCCTGCGCTTCGGCTCTATGAGTCATTCGGATTCAAGGAGACATCGCGGCGCATCGCGCTCGTGCGCGCCTGACCCTGTGTGCGAGTGGGGGAGAGACGTGGATGGATGCCGGGCGCGGCGCACGCCAACCGTGAAGATCAAGTGGACAACTGTCGGATGACCGCGCAAACAACGCGTTAAGAGCGATCCTTGCGCGCATGTCTCATTCCTTCTTTCAAAAGACGTTGACGCCGGCGCGCACACCACTACCCTGTGAACCTTCGGGCCAAGGAACGGCCCACACACCCCGCCGCCAGAAGCGTCCCCCGACACCAACTCCGGGGGCAGACCGCGGCGAACCGGTACGAACGCCCGCTCCGACTCGGGGTGCTGCGCTAGCAGCATCGCGGTATCGCGTGCGCGCCAGATCCGGGGTGTCGCGTTGGAAGGACTCTTTGGGATGACGCACTTCGGCGCCGAACAGGCGGCCGCGAGCCCGGAGGGACCCGCGCTTGTCAGCACTTCCCGCAAATGATCTGACCCTCACCGACACCATCCGGAACAACTTCGCCGACCTTGTCGGCACCGAGACATACGAGAAGCACTTTCAATCGACCGCACGTCTCAAGTTCGACGGCCGAACGGTCACCGTCGAAGTCCCCACGCAGTTCCACAAGAAAATGCTCGGGCGGAAGTTCGGCGATCCGATCGCGCGCGCCGCGTGCGCCGCGCTCGGCGAGCCCTCGGTCAACATCGACTTTCTCGTTGACCCGGGCGCCTTCGCCGATGCCGCCAGGAACGCCGCGGCAGTAGATCGAGCCGCAGCAACGGTGGCCTCGCCGCCGCCGGCGGCACCGGCCTTGGTGCAGGGTGCCTCCCCGCGCCCGCTCCGTCACACACTCGAAGACTTCGTCGTCGGTCAGTGCAATGAACTCGCCTACTCCGCGGCGATGGGACTTATCGATACGGACACACCCGCCGGGTACAGGGCGCTTGTCCTGCACGGCGCCAGCGGCCTCGGCAAGACCCACCTCCTCCAGGGCCTTGCCGAACTGCACCGCCAACGCCACCCCGGCGCGGTGGTCCGTTATGTCACGGGCGAGCAGTTCGTCACCGACTTCGTCGACTCGGTCCGATCCGGCTCCGTCGCATCATTCAGAACCCGCTACCGAGGTGTCGACCTGCTCTGTCTCGACGACATGCAGTTCCTGTGCGGCAAGAAGGGGTCTTCTGCGGAACTGCTCCACACCATTGATGCGCTCGATCTTGAGGGCGGCCGAGTCGCCATCGCCAGTGATGAGCATCCGACGCGACTCGAGAATCTCGGCGGCCGGCTTGTATCCAGATTCGTTGGCGGAATGGTTGTGCGCGTCGAGTCACCCGATGAGGCTATGCGCGAACGAATCGTGCAATCGCTGGCTTATCGGCGCAATATCCTTATAACGCGCAGCGCGCTGAGAATGATCGCTCGCCTCAAGGTCGACACGGTCCGCGACATCGAGGGCGTGCTCGCGCGAGCCCACGCCATCCAGCGTCTCGACGGCGGCGTCTCTCAGACTCTCGATGATTCAATCATCCGGCAGGCGATCAGGGGGCTGCGTGTGGGCCAGCCACGCCGCCCATGCCCCGCGTCCCGGATCCTCGAGGTCGTCTGCCGCGAGCTCGGTGTGCAGCCATCAGAAGTGCTCGGCA
>CALFMQ010000156.1 GCA_937879825.1 uncultured Phycisphaerales bacterium | reverse complement strand
GTCTCCACGAAGCGCGAGATGCGACCTTCATGCCCTACGGCGGCGAGGGTGTCCGCACGGAGGTCGTGGAGACCTACGGGTCCATCGAAGTTGAATATGCGGCGATTCGGAAGCGGGCGGCGCTGATCGACTTGCCGCACCGGGGGACGATTCGGGTCTCGGGCGCTGACAGGGTGGAGTTCCTGAACCGGATGGTGACGCAGGAACTCAAGGGACTGACCGACTACGGCGTGCGGCGGTCGTTCTGGCTCAATCGAAAGGGCCGGATCGACGCAGATCTGCGGCTCATCGCCTTGCCCGAAGTGTTGACGCTCGACTGCGAGGTGCTGTCGGTTCGGCGCGCGATCGAGGGGTTGTCGGCGTACCTGTTCGCGGAAGATGTTTCGATCGAGGATCGGTCGGAGGCGATGCACCGGATGGCGTTGCACGGGCCCCGCGCACGCGAAGTGCTGGGAAGTGTCGCCACGCATGCGGCGGGCGACGGCCTGGCCACGCTCGCGCCGGATCGGGCGTGCGAGGTGGAGATCGAGGGCGTGCGCGTCGTGGTGGATCGGCATGACACGGCGGGCGAGGTCGGGCTCGAGATGCTGATGCCTGCTGACGGCGCGGCGCGAGTCTATGAGGCGGTTTCCGGTGTCGAGGGCGTCACCGCGATCGGGTGGCATGCCTACAACATTGCGCGAATCGAGGCGGGCGTGCCGATCTTCGCGATCGATTTCGGGCCGACGAACCTGCCGCACGAGACGGGTGTGCTCAAGGATCGGGTGTCGTTCACGAAGGGGTGTTATCTGGGACAGGAAGTTGTGGCGCGGATGCAGTCGCTGGGCCATCCCAAGCAGGTCGTCGTGGGGCTGCGGATCGAGGGAGCGGGCGGTGGTGATCCCGGCGATCATCCGGCGACGGGATCGGCGGTGCTTTCCGGCGAGAAGGTTGTGGGGGCTGTTTCGAGTTGTACGCGGAGCCCGATGTTGGGCGATGCGCTGATCGCGCTGGCGCCGGTGAAGTGGGATGCTTCGAAAGCGGGGACGGAACTCCGCGTCGAGTCAGCGGGCGGGGCGAGTCTCAAGGGCGTCGTTCAGGAGGGATTGGCGTTCTGGCGTCACGGTGACGGCGGTGGCGGCACAACGGGATAGCCGCGACCATCCGCATCACACGGTACGATTCGCCTGACATGACCGACACACCGACACCGACCCAAGATGGCTCCTCCCGTCCCGCCCGCCCGCCGCGGCCCGATTCGCCGCTCTTGAGCGTGAAGGATTTGAAGGTGCACTTTCCGATCCGACGCGGTTTGCTGCAGCGGGTGACGGGTCATGTGAAGGCGGTGGATGGGGTGTCCTTCGACTTGTGGCCGGGCGAGACGCTCGGGCTGGTCGGCGAGTCTGGGTGCGGCAAGACGACGGCGGGCCGGGCGCTGCTGCGGCTGATTCCGTCGACGGGTGGGTCGGTGCGGTTCGACGGCAAGGATGTGCTGTCGGCGCGGGGCGGTGAGCTTCGGACGCTGCGTCGGCAGATGCAGATCATCTTTCAGGACCCGGGCGGGTCGTTGAATCCCAGGATGCGGATCGGCGCGATTATCGGTGAGCCGCTTCGCGTGCACGGGATGGTGAAGAGCCGCGACGAGCTGCGCGAGCGGGTCGGCGATCTGCTCGTGCGGTGCGGCATGCCCAAGGCGGCGGCGGAACGGTACCCGCACGAGTTTTCGGGTGGGCAGCGGCAACGCATCGGGATCGCGCGGGCGTTGGCGCTGAATCCGAAGTTTATTGTGTGCGACGAGCCGACGAGCGCGCTGGATGTGTCGATCCAGTCGTCGATTCTGAACCTTCTGGCGGATCTGCGGGATGACTTCAAGTTGTCGTACCTGTTCATCTCGCACGACATGGCGGTGATTCAGCACATCTGCGACCGGATCGCGGTGATGTACAAGGGGCGGCTCGTGGAGTACGGCACGCGGGATGAGGTGCTCGACACGCCGACGCATAAATACACGCAGGCGCTGCTCAGCGCGGTGCCGCAGGCGGACCCGACGGTGAAGCGGAAGCGCGTGATCTACGAGGGCATGGCGACCTGAGGGAGCGTCGTGATGGCGGGGCTGATTGTTCGCGCGAGCCGTGTTGACGATGCCGTGGCGATCGCGGCGCTGTCGAACTACTACATTCGCGAGACGGCGGTGCACTTCGGGGTGCGGGAACAAGAGCCGTCGTACTTCGCGCAGATCATTGAGCGTGACAGCGCGGCGTACCCGTGGGTGACGGCTGAGGCGGACGGTCGGTTCGTGGGGTTCGCGAAGGCGGGATTGTGGCGCGAGCGGGAGGCGTACGCCAAAACGGTTGAGTCGGCGGTGTACGTGGAGCGCGGGATGGAGGGGAGGGGCGTGGGGCGGGCGCTGTACGGCGTGCTCCTCGACGAACTCAGGAAGCGTGGGTTTCACACCGTGGTTGCGGGGGCGACGATGCCGAACGAGGGATCGGTGCGTCTCCACGAGTCGGTTGGGTTTGAGTTTGTGGGGCGGTTCCGCGAGGTCGGGCGGAAGATGGGCGCGTGGCACGACGTTGGGTGGTGGCAGTTGATGCTGTAGGTGCGCCCCCCCACCCCCCATCTCCCAACTCTCCCCCGGGTCATCCCCACCAGCGCTCGCCCCAGAGGGCGAGGTTTGTCATGGGCCAGGCGAGGGCCCAGAGGCGCTCGGGCGAAGCGCAGACGGCTTCGATGGCTTCGGAGCGGAAGATCTGATTGGCGAATCGAGACTCGCGCAGCAGGTTGATGCGCGACGGGACCCACTTCTGGAAGGGGAGCGGGAAGCTCGCCTTCTCTCGGTTCAGCACTTCGATCGGGACGACATCTGCGAAGGCGCGGCGGAGAGCGATCTTTGTCCGGTGCGCGGTGGCGGTTGCGATGCCGCCGTCGGTGTGTGGCGGCGGCTGGTATTTCTGGTCCGTCGGGAGCGAGGATGCGTGTCGGAGCACCTCGGCATCGGCGAAGGGTGTGCGTCCCTCAACGCTCGCGAGCATGGTGGCGGTATCGAGGCGGCCCAGGAGACCTGTGAGGTTGATCCGGCGGTGGAACGCGAGGTGCGCATCGAGCGCCCCCCCCTGCTCCCGCTCCGCCTCTTGGGCGGCACGGTCGAACTCCTCGGCGTAGAACGAACGGAGGAAATCGTCGTGCCCGGCGGCGCGGAGGACTCGCTCGTGGAAGATGCCAGGCTTGAAATCGATCGGAATCCACGCGCTGGCCGAGAGTTCGAAGTCGCCGCCCCCCTCGCCTATCGCCGCGTTGTTGGAGCCGACGAATGCGCTGGCGGCGTCGAGCGGGATCGCGTAGCCGGCGAAGAGTTCGTCGGCGCCCTCTCCGGAGATGGTGACCACGCAGCCGTCGGCGCGGAGGCGTGACGCGACGGTGTAGATGGCGACCTCGTTGGGCGTCGAGAGCGGGACGCCGAGTTGATCGATCATCCACCTCCATCGCTCGTGGAAGCGTGGCTCATCGATGATGGCTTCGGCGTGGATCGTTGCAAGCGTGCACGCGACTCGGCGCGCGTGGTGGAGGTCGTCGTCGGGGTCGTCGCTCGGCGCGCCGGCGCAGTATGTGCGGAGGTCGGGGAGCGTGTCGTGGGCCAATGTTGCGGTGATGGTGGAGTCGAGGCCGCCGCTGAGCAGTGCGCAGGTGGGCACATCGCTGCGCAGGTGCCGTCGGACCGAGTCGGCGATGACATCTCGCGTTGAACGGGCACGCGGATGTTCGCTTGGTTCCCACCAGGTCGAGAGGTTGAGCACGGGGCGGTCGGCGGAGAGGTCGCATCGGAGGATCTGGCCCGGGGCGAGCGCCTTGATGCCCTCGAAAAGGGTCTCGTTGCCCAGCACGGTGCGGATCGTGGTTGCGTAGGCGCTGACCATCGGGAGGTTGGGTCGGGCGGATAATCGGGGATGCGCGAGGATGGGCGTCGGCTCGCTCGCGAAGATGATTTCGGCGTCGCATTGCGCGAAATACATAGGTTTGATGCCGAGCGGATCACGGGCCAGCGTTAGGAGCCGGAGGCGGGTGTCGTAGACACTCAGCGCGAACATGCCGCGGAGTCGGTGCAGCGCCTCGGTGCCCCACACTTCGATCGCGCGGAGGACGGTCTCGGTATCGCATGATGAGCGGAAGCGGACGCCGAGGGACCCGAGTTCGTGGCGGAGCTCGGCGTCGTTGTAGAGCTCGCCGTTGTAGGCGAGGACGAGGCGCGGCGTGGGCGACTCGCCGCTTGTCATGGGCTGAGCGCCGAGTTCGGATGTATCGATGACTGAGAGTCGGCGATGCGCGATGGCGACATGCCCGTTGGACCATGCGCCCGCCGCATCCGGTCCGCGATGGGCGATATGGTTCGAGAGTTCGAGCACGCCCGCGCGGTCGAGGGAGAGCGATCTGCCTTGCGATGTTGCGATGCCGACGATGCCGCACATGGTTGGACTATCGGCGTTCTTCGGGGGGTTGCGTGACGGAGTGGATGATCCAGACAACGTCCGGTGTGGATTGTCTGATGACGATGCGGCGGGATGGGGCGCCTTCCCAAGCGGCATCGAGTTCGAGCCGATCCGATGACTCGCGGATGATGTTGCATCGCCCCGTGGCGACTCGCGTGACTCGGCCGCGATTGCGCGAGAGTTCGCCTTCGAAGGTCAGATAGTGGCGGCGGTGATCGGGGAGGCGTTCGAGCGAGGCGCCGGGGGCGCATTCAACGTCGATGCGCGCCCGGCATCGGAAGGTGATGAGGGGGCCCGCGTCCCCGGCGCGGGCGAGCATCCAATCGAAATGATGCCCATTGTCGGGGGTTTCGTGCCTGAGCAGCACCATGGGACTCATGGTCAGAGGTTCGCGTCGGGCGGGGCTCGGTGCAACTGTGGAAAAGCGGGTCCGGTGCGGGATTCCCGGTACACTGACGGGGTCATGGCATGAAGGAAGGAGCCACGCATGTCACGGATTCGCATTGCGATCATCGGGGCCGCCCTCTTGGGGATGGGCGCCTGCACCAGCAGCCAGCGTTCGATCTACTCGGTCGAGCAGTCGGCGGAGGAAGCTTACGGCACGGGGCAATACCAGCTCGCGGCCCGCGAGTATGCGGAGGTCGTGCAGCGGCGTCCCGGGAAGACCTCGACGCGGATCAAGCTGGCAGAGACCTATCTGGCGCTGGGGGAGCCCGCCAAGGCGCGGGAGCACCTGGAGATCGCGTACACGATCTGGCCCAAGGATGACCGTGTCATCAACAACCTTGTTCGGGCGATGATCGAGTCGGGGGATGCGCCGGCGGCCACCAAGCTGTTGCAAGCGCACGCCGACCGGTACGGGGCGGTGAAGGACTACATTCGCCTCGGCAAGGCGTACACGGCGGCCGGGGACTTCGATCGGGCCGAGCGATCGCTCATCATGGCGGCCCAGCTGGATCGGGGGCAGTCGGACGCCCCGCAGATCGCTTTGGCTGAGATGTACCAGCAGGCGGGCGACACGGACCGGGCGTTGCAGCGGTGGCGGATGGCGTTGTACGCCAACCCTTACAACGAGCGGGCTTCGGAGGCGATCCGGTCTGCCGGGCACATTCCGGGCCCGACCTTTGCGATCCCGCCGACGGAACTTCGTGCTGACGCTGGTTGACTCCGCGCCGGCTCGCTTTTACACTTCATCCGGATATACGGATGAAAGAACTGGCGAGCACTAACAAGTCTGCGGAACTCCTCTCGGCGATTGCTGAGCCGATTCGTATGCGCATCGGTCGTCTGCTCGAGATGCACGAGTTGACGGTCGGCGAGGTCGCCAAGGTGGTGCAGCTGCCGCAGTCCACGGTGAGCCGGCACTTGAAGGTTCTGGCGGACGCGGGATGGATTGTCCGGCGTACGGAGGGGACGGCGGCGTATTACCAACTGACACTTGATGATCTTGTTCCTGTCGCGCGCACGATCTGGCTCGCGATTCGGCCGACGAGCGAGGCGGAGCCGGAGGTTGCGGAGGATGCGCGCCGGCTCGAGTCGGTGCTCGCCGAGCGCCCGATGGACAGCAAGTCGTACTTCGGGCGTGTCGCTGGGGCGTGGGACAAGGTGCGATCGGAACTGTTTGGCCGAGACTTCACGGCGCGAGCGATGTGCTCGCTCCTGCCGCGGCAATGGGTCGTGGCGGATCTCGGTTGCGGCGCGGGGAACGGGGCGGAGTTGATAGCGCCGTTCGTGAAGGAAGTGATCGGAGTTGATGAGTCGGACGCGATGCTGTCTGCGGCGAAGCGTCGGCTCTCTGGGCTCGCCAATGTCCGCCTTGAGAAGGGCCGGATCGAGTCGCTCCCGATCGGGGACGGCGAGGTTGATGCGGCGCTGTGCATCCTCGTGCTGCATCACTTGTCGGAGCCGTCGGGCGCGATTCGCGAGATGCGGCGGATTCTCAGGCCGGGCGGGATGGCGGCGGTGATCGACATGTACGAGCATTCACGGACGATCTACCGGCACACGATGGGACATCAGCATCTCGGGTTTTCGGAGACCCGCATCAAAGAACTGTTCTCGGACGCGGGGCTGGTCGATATCACGGTCAGCCCGATTCCGAGCGATCCCGACTCGAAAGGGCCGGGGCTTTTCGTCGCGACGGGGCATGCCCCCGATTGATTCATTCTTGCACACGAAACCTTGCCGCGGGCGGATGTCCGGGGCGGATACGAACCAGGAGACTTCTCAAGTGAGCACGATGACGACATTCATGAACACCGGCCTTCCCCTGACATGCGATCTGCCGAACAAGGTGCACGACATGTCGCCCGCCTCGATCGCGTTGGGGCGGAAGGAGATCGAACTCGCGGAGCACGAGATGCCTGGGCTGATGGCGTGCCGGGATGAGTTCGGCGCCAAGAAGCCGCTCCGAGGCGCTCGAATTATGGGCTCGCTTCACATGACGATTCAGACCGCGGTGCTCATCGAGACGCTGCAGGACCTCGGCGCGGATGTGCGCTGGGCGTCGTGCAATATTTTCTCGACTCAGGACCACGCGGCGGCGGCCGTCGCGGAGGGACGGAATGGGAACGGCGTGCCGGTGTTCGCGTGGAAGGGCGAGACGCTTGAGGAATACTGGTGGTGCACGCTTCAGGCGCTGACCTTCCCGAAGGATGCCAACGGCTCGCAGGGGCCTTATGTGATCGTTGACGACGGCGGCGACGCGACGGTGTTGATTCACGAGGGCGTGAAGGCCGAGATCGCGTACGAGAAGAACGGAACGCTGCCCGATCCGAACTCGACCGAGAACGAGGAGTTCAAGGTTGTGCTGGCGATTCTGCGGGACAAGGTGCAGGAGGACGGGACCTTCTGGCGCTCGATGGCGCCGTACATCAAGGGCGTCTCGGAGGAGACGACGACGGGCGTGCATCGCCTGTACCAGATGCAGGAGAAGGGCACGCTGCTGTTCCCGGCGATCAATGTGAATGACTCTGTGACGAAGAGCAAGTTCGACAATGTCTACGGTTGCCGCCACTCTCTGATCGACGGCATCAATCGCGCGACGGATGTGATGTTGTCGGGCAAGGTCGCGGTGATCTGCGGCTTCGGCGATGTCGGCAAGGGTTGCGCCGAGTCGCTGGCGGGCCAGAAGTGCCGGGTGATGGTGACGGAGATCGACCCGATCTGCGCGCTGCAGGCGTGCATGGCGGGGTACGAGGTTGTGCGGCTTGAGGATGTTGTCGGGAAGGCGGACATCTTCGTCACCGCGACGGGAAATAAGGACATCATCACCGCCAAGCACATGGCGAAGATGAAGCACAACGCGATCGTGGGCAACATCGGCCACTTCGACAACGAGATCGACATGGCGGGCGTGTACAAGATGTGCAAGGCGGGGACCGCCGAGCGGATCAAGATCAAGCCGCAGGTCGATGAGTTCAAGTTCAAGGCGGACAAGGCGAACGGCGTCGAGGAGCACTCGGTGATTATTCTCGCCGAGGGACGCCTGCTGAATCTCGGGTGCGCCACGGGCCATCCGTCGTTCGTGATGTCGAACAGCTTCTCGAACCAGGTGATCGCGCAGCTCGAGTTGTGGGGCAATGCGGATGCGTATGAGAAGAAGGTGTACACGCTGCCCAAGCACCTCGACGAGAAGGTGGCGCGTTTGCACCTGGACAAGCTGGGTGCGAATCTGACGAAGCTCTCGAAGGATCAGGCCGAGTACATCGGCGTGCACCAGGACGGGCCGTATAAGCCCGAGCACTACCGGTACTAAACAACAATACCGATGCCCCGCGGGAAACCTTGGGGCGTCGATTGCATGCACTTCGCCGACCTATTCCAGCAGCGATCGACGACG
>CALFMQ010000155.1 GCA_937879825.1 uncultured Phycisphaerales bacterium | reverse complement strand
CGCGCTGTTCAACAACGGCGTCGACCTCAACGAGTACTACTCCTTCGAGCCCGCTTGGGGCGGAATCGGCGACACATGGATCAACATCACCGCTACCGGCGGCATGGTGTTCGATGAGGTCCGGGTCCTCGGGTTCGGCTTCTTCCCGACCACCGTCGTGGACAACCTCTCGTGGAACGCGGTCCCGACCCCCGCGAGCGCTGCGCTCCTGGGCATGGCCGGCCTCGCTTCGGCCCGCCGCCGGCGCCGCTGATCGCACTGCAATCACAAACACGGAGGGAGTCGCGGGAACGCGAGTCCCCCCTTTACTCACCCGGTGTTGTCGGCGCGACGGAGTTTCGCGCGGCGTCTGTGCCCCGGACATCTGAATCGGAAATCGAAGGACCGACCAAATGACCACTCGTATCTCTGGCTCGATCGGCGCCGCTCTGTTGATCTCCCTCGCGGCGGGCGCACCCGCGGCCGTCACCGTCACCATGCAACTCATCCCCAACGCGCTGAGCGCCGACGACCTCTCGCCCGACGGGCAATGGGTCGTCGGGAGTTCCGGCGCCGGCGGCTTCTTCCCCGACCAGCCCTACCGTTGGAACACCGTCACGGGTCAGTACACGCTCCTGGCGGCGCCGGGGATCGACGCCGTCGGCGTCTCCGACAGCGGCACCGTGGTTGTCGGCGATATCCCGAATCCCGAGGGTGACGGAGCCGAAGTCGCCGGGCGGTGGCGCGCCACGACACTCAACTGGCAGGGCCTGGGGTATCTCCCCAACGCGTTGATGTGCCCGAGCCGCAGCAACTCGTACGAAGTCTCGGCGGACGGCTCGGTCGTCGTCGGGCTCTCGTGGGACGGGTGCTCGGGCCGCGCCATGCGTTGGACATCCGCGACAGGGATGCAGGAACTCGAGAGTCTGGCCAACGGCAATAACCGCGCGTCGGTTGTCTCGTCGGACGGAACGGTGGTCGCAGGATTCGCGCAGGGATCGTTCAGCCGCACGCCCGCGATGTGGGACGGCCCGACCGGCGTCGGCATGCTGCTCGATCCGCCCAACGGCGATGTCATCGGCGAGGTCCACGGCATGAGCGACGACGGCACGATCCTGCTCTGCGAATGGGGTGCCAACGACGGCTCGAACGATGTCAACGCCGTCAAGTGGACCGCGTTGGGCGGACCCGAGGTCATCGGCGCCGGACAGCTGATCCCGGGCTGGTCCGGAATCCCTGAAGACATCGCCGACAACGGGACGATCGTCGGTTTCGATTTCCTCCTCGGAAACCGGCGCGCCTGGATTCAGCCCGGCGGTGAGGGCCCACTCGTTCTGATGCGCGACTTCGTGCTCGGCAACGGCGGGACGATCCCGCCGGAACTTGCCAGCGGCCAGATCTGGGTCGCCCAGGCCATCTCGGCCGACGGCACGAAGATCATCGGTCACGGCGGCGGGTCCTACGCGTGGCTCATCACCATCACCGGCGTGCCCAGCGCGTGCGCCGGCGACGCCAACGAAACCAACTTCGTCGATGTCGATGACCTCAACATCGTGCTCTCGAACTGGAACAAGTCCGTGTACTTCGGCACCAACGGCGATGTCGACGGCTCGGGGTTCGTCGATGTCGACGACCTCAACGAGGTCCTGTCGAACTGGAACCAGGGTTGCCCGTAACGCGCATATGAGTGACCGGTGACTCGCGCACCATGGCCGTGCGCGGTCCGGTTCCGGCATCGGGGGATGCACAGCGTGTTATTGACGGTTCAAACGTTTAGTCAAGAGAGGGAGCAAATCATGAACGCAATCACATCGGCCGCTGTATGCGGCGCACTCTTCGTCGGGGCCTCGGCCCAAGGCGCGATTCTCCAGGTTCAGATGACCGGGGCCGTGGAGTTCAACCTCGCCAACTCCGGGCCGGTCTCGACGATCGGCGTCGGCGAGACGCTGACCTACTCCTTCGAGGTCGACTCCGATGTGTTCCTCGACAGCGGAAGCTTCCCCGTCAGGGGATACGAGATCGTCCCGGGGTCGTTCATGGTGACGACCTCGGGGGGATTCTCCACAGGGCTCTCGCCCTCGCTGCCGGCGACGCCCTACTTCGTGCTGCGCAACAACGATCCCGCCGTTGACGGGTTCTACCTGACATTCGGCGGCGTGGACTTCCCGGGCGGCCTGTGGACGCAGGAGCCCGGCCTCTTCGGCGATCCGTTCGAAGCGCACTTCTCGGTCGGGTACACCGGCGACACGCTCGACTCGTTGGACATCCTCGACGCGACCGGCACCTACGCGTACGGGAGCGGCGGCCCGGGCACGCTCACCAACTTCTACTTCAACCTCGTCGACCTCGGCTTCGAGGTTGTCGGAGTCGACTTCCAGCAGATGTCGATCGTCCCCGCCCCCGCAACCATGTGCCTGCTCGTCCCGTTGGCGACAAGGCGACGCAGGCGTGCGGCGTGGTGAAACTTCCGCACGCATTCACTTGACACCGCTCAAGCGGACGATATCTTTCCGCCGATCTACGAGGCACGGAGTACGGTTCCCATGTTGTTCGAGTTGACCAGCAAAGCCACGAAAAAAGCGAAAGCCACCGGGCATGCCCGGCGGACCTTTGTGGCCACGCTCGCCCTCGGACGGAGATAACCCGCTCCAAGACACGAGCCGAAATGCACCACAAACGCCCCCGAGCATGCCAGCCGGGGGTGCTTTCGTTTTGTCACCAGATGTTCGTCAACCCCAACCGCGCCCTCCGGCGCCACCAATGAAAGGATCTGAATGATGCCAACCCAATCGACCGTTCAATCGGCGACTTGCCCCGAATGCGAGGGTGAGATCGCCTTCCAGCGCCGACCGCTCGCCGGAGAGGTCGTCGTCTGTGTCGGGTGCAGCGCAGAACTGGAAGTCCAGACCGTGGAGCCGCTCGTGCTCGCGCTGGCACCCGAGGTCGAGGAGGACTGGGGTGAATAACGCCGTAACGGACGCGCCGCGCCTGGCGCTGCTGTACACGCGGGTGCGCGTCGAGGAGCGGATGCTCCTCGACGCGTTCGAGTCGATCGGCGTGCCCATCGAGGCGATCGACACCCGCTCCCTCGTTTTCGACACGACCGACCCCGAGCCGTGGTCCCGGTTCGACGCCGTGATCGACCGCTCGCTCAGTCTCACCTGCTCCCTCACCGCCACGCACATCCTCGAGGGTTTCGGCGTCCGGTGCATCAACCCGGCGCGGGCGATCGAGGTCTGCTCCGACAAACTCGCCTCCACGATCGCGCTGGAGCGCGCCGGGGTCCCGACGCCACGCGTCTGCGTCGCGGTCGACGAGGAGTCCGCCCTGCGCGCCGTCGAGAGCATCGGGTACCCGGCGGTGCTCAAGCCCACGATCGGGTCGTGGGGGCGGCTCGTGGCGCGCGTCAACGATCGGGACGCCGCCGAGGCGATCATCGAACACCGCGCGACGCTCGGTTCGGCCCAGCAGGGCGTGTTCTATGTGCAGGAGTTCATCGACAAGCCGGGGCGGGACCTGCGCGTGTTCGTCGTGGGCGGCGAGCCGATCGCCGCGATCGCGCGACGCAGTGCGCACTGGGTCACCAACACCGCCCGCGGCGCCACCGCAGAGGGCATCGCCATCACCGAAGAACTGGGCGACCTGTGCAGGCGCGCCGCCTCGACCTGCCACGCCGATGTCGTGGCGATCGATCTCCTGGAGTGCCCGCGCAGAGGTCTGCTCGTCAACGAACTGAACCACTCCATGGAGTTCCGCAACTCGGTCCAGACGACCGGCGTGGACATCCCCCGATTGGTCGCCGAGCACGCGGTTCGCATCGCACGCGCGTGCCGGACGGAGGTAGCCGCGTGCCGGTAAGAGCATCCATCATCGGCGCCAGCGGGTACACCGGCGGCGAACTCTGCCGCCTGCTGCTGTCGCACACCGACGCCGAACTCGTGCAGGCGACATCGCGCTCGCTCGTAGGCCAGCCGCTGCACCGGGTCCATCCCAATCTCCGGGGGCACTCGGCGCTGACCTTCTCCGTGCCGGACACGCTCGAGCCGTGCGATGTGCTGTTCCTCTGCATGCCGCACGGCGAGTCGTCCAAGCAGATCGCCCGCTACACGGACCACGCGCGAGTCGTGATCGATCTCGCCGCGGACTTCCGCCTCCGCGATACGGCCGAGTATCGGAAGTGGTACGAGCAGGAGCACCCGTGCCCCGATGCGGCGCGCACCGCGGTCTACGGGCTCCCCGAACTCTCGCGCCAGTCGCTGCGCGACGCGCGCCTGATCTCGGGCGTCGGGTGCAACGCCACGGCGATGAACCTCGCGCTGCTCCCGCTGGCTCGCGCCGGGCTGATCGACCGCGCGATCGCGGACATCAAGGTCGGATCATCCGAGGGCGGCGCCGAGGCATCACAATCCTCGCACCACCCCGAGCGATCACGGGCCGTGCGCACCTATTCCCCTTGGGGGCACCGCCACCTCGCCGAGGTGAAGCAGGCGCTGGGCGACCTCCGCATCGACGCGACCATCACCGCGATCGAGATGGTCCGGGGCGTGCTCTGCACGGCGCACGTCGAACCGACGCGCCCCGTCGATGACAAGGAACTCTGGCGCCTGTACCGAGAGGCCTACAACGCCGAACCCTTCGTGCGGATCGTCCGCGACCGCGCGGGCATGCACCGGCTCCCCGATCCCAAGGTGCTCGCCGGGTCCAACCACGCGGATGTCGGATTCGTGATCGATGAACACTCGGGGCGCATCATCGCGCTCTGCGCCATCGACAACATGATGAAGGGCGCCGCCGGCTCGGCGGTGCAGTGCATGAACCTGGCGTTCGGACTGCCCGAGACAGCAGGGCTCACATTCCCGGGGCTCCACCCCGCGTAAGGGAACACCATGAACGGACTGATTGTCATCAAGATCGGCGGCGGCGAAGGCATCGAACTCGCGCCGATCCTGCACGAAGTCGCCGGCCTCGTGCACGCCGGGCAGCGCGTCGTGCTCGTGCACGGCGGCTCGCACGAAACCAACGAACTCGCCGCGCAACTCGGGCACGCGCCGCGCTGGATCACCAGCCCATCCGGGCATACGAGCCGGCGCACCGACCGGCGCACGCTCGAGATCTTCGAGATGGTGTACTGCGGCAAGGTCAACAAGGGCATCGTCGAGATGCTCCGCGCCCGCGGCGTCGACGCGGTCGGCCTGTCCGGAATGGACGGTGGCATCTGGCTCGGCGAGCGCAAGAACGCCATCCGATCGGTCGAGGACGGACGGACCGTCATCATCCGCGACGATCTCACCGGCGCCGTCAAGTCTGTGGACCGATCATTCCTCTCGCTGATTCTCGACGCCGGACGCACCCCCGTCCTCACGCCGCCCGCGGTGACCAGCGACGGCGTGGCGATCAATGTCGATGCGGACCGCGCCGCGGCACTCACCGCGGCCGCGCTCGGCGCCGACGAACTGCTGCTGCTCTCGAATGTGCCCGGCGTGCTGGCCGATCCCAGCGATCGCTCCACCCTGATCCGGTCCACGCACGGCGCGGGGCTTGAGCGCATCCGTGAGGCCGCGACCGGCCGGATGAAGAACAAGGTGCTCGCAGCCGAGGAAGCCATTGATGGCGGCGTGAGGCGCGCCGTCATCGGTTCGGCCAACGGCGAGAACGCCATCGCACGAGCGCGCCAGGGCGCCGGCACCGTATTCGAAGGCGCGTTCGCATGAGCACGGCGCGGCACATCGACGACTCGATCGCCGTACGAATCCTCCAGGATGTCGTCTCCACACCCAGCGTGTCCGGATCGGAGCGCCGCGCGGTTGAAGTGTTCGCCGGGCACGCCGTGTCGCTGGGCTTCACGACCGAGATCGACGCCGCGGGCAACGCGATCGCCCGCCTCGCCGGTCGCGGCCCGATCCATCGGCGCATCGCGTTGCTCGGGCACATCGACACCGTCCCCGGCGATATCCCCGTGCGCATCGACGGCGGCGTGCTGCACGGTCGCGGCTCGGTCGACGCCAAAGGGCCGCTCTGCGCGATGCTCCTCGGAGCGGCATCGTGCGGAGCGCCCGACGGCATCGAACTCCTCGTCATCGGCGCGGTCGGCGAAGAGACCACCGAGTCACCCGGCGCTCGCTACCTACGCGATCGATTGCGGCCCGACGCGTGCATCATCGGCGAGCCCAGCAACTGGGACGGCGTCACGCTCGGGTACAAGGGCCGCCTCGTCGCCACCGCGACGCGCACCCAGAATTGCTCGCACAGCGCCGGTCCTGAACGCTCTCCGGGTGATGCGCTTTTCGCGTGGTGGCGGGGCGTCACCGATCAGATCGACGCGATGAACGCCGGGCGCGAGCGCGCCTTCGACCGCGTCCAGTCCACGATCAACTCAATGCAGAGCGGCGCCGACGGGCTCGCATCAAACGCGCGGATGGTGTGCGGCTTCCGGCTCCCGGAAGATGTCCCGCCGGAGACGCTCGAAGAACGCCTCGGCGCATGCGCGCAGGAGTTCGGCGTCGAGGTCCGCACCACGGGCCACGAGTCCGCCTACGCGACTCGGCGCACCGACCCGGTCGTCCGGGCGCTCAGTGCGGCGATCCGCGTCGAGGGCGGCACACCCCGCCACAAAATCAAGACCGGCACCGCCGACCTCAATGTCGTCGCGCCCGTCTGGCGATGCCCCATCGCCGCCTACGGCCCCGGCGACAGCGCGCTCGACCACACGCCCAACGAACACCTCAGCATCGACGAGTATCGGCGCTCCATCCGTGTCATATCGCGCGCGCTTGCATGCCTCGCCGACGAATTGCTGCCCCGTGCCGCGGCTTGCACCATCGAGACACACTGAGAATACCGCCGCTCCGGCCACGGCCCCGTCCGGATCCGGTCGCCGCGATGCCGTGGAGATGTCGCCGACGATGTGGGCAAGTATGTCACCAAGGGCGGTGCGATCGTGCTGTCGCCGTCGTTTGACGCCGCGAGACTGGTGGCTGCCTAGAGCGGCGTCCGACCCCACGCTCGTGGGAGTCTCCGGTTGTCGGCAAGGGGATGGGAGCCCACACCGGGGGCGACCATCCTTGACGCCCACGGTGTGTCTTGACTCTACGTGGCTGCTCGATGAACTTAAGCCAACTAGCGTACACGCCTTGGTGCCTTGACTCTTGTCGAACGCTCTGTCGGCGAATGCGACTTGATCACACTTCGGGCAATGAGACTAATCATCCTCGAATTTACTGCATTCCCGAGTGCACCATACGCCTTCGATCTACTTGACGGAAGAATTTGCAGTGACTCGAGACTCTGCAACCTTGCGCACTCACCGACGGTCAGATATCGACGCCGAGACGCTACTACGGGCACTTGTGTTGCGGTCATCGCTACCAGTGCAGGAGCCGACGAGTCTCTCTTCACACGAATACCAGAAGCACGGAATTGGACGATGTGTGACCATATGTCACGACGCTCACCCTGACAATTCCACTCAAGTTTCTGCAAACTAGCAGGCAACCCATCTAACTGCCGCTTCCAACCACGCAGCCATGACTTATGCCGAGCGTATAGATGTCGATTCTGCCTAATGAACGACTGCTTCCACGACGGAAACTCGTCATACTGCGCATACGTTGGAAGCGAAGCGAATCTCTGACCAGATGGCACGTCGCTCAGGCGCCGTCCAAGCACGCCGTGGTATCGACGCAATTGCCTTTCAGATAATTGCCCAGGAAACCCTTGCTCGCTGCAAGCAGGATAGTCAGCACCAAACTCCATCGCCCAAATTGGGAATGATGGGAGTGACTCTCCAATCGGGAACCTCTCCAAGAACTCGTTCCAAATCGACATTGCCTGTGCATACCTATCGGATATCTCAACAATGTCGTCGGAATCATCCTCCAAAATGTCATATATACTCGGCTGCACGGCAGACTCTGAAGGCCATTTAAGTTCACGCATATGCCACGTACTGTGACGTGCGACGATGTACATTCGCTTCCTGATTTGCGGTATACCATAGTTGTGAGGAGACAGAATGCGCCATTCGACGCAATA
>CALFMQ010000154.1 GCA_937879825.1 uncultured Phycisphaerales bacterium | reverse complement strand
CCTCGCTTGTCTGATCCGACACACCCTTGAGCGCAATCCCGTCCGAGGAGTCGGCGCTGGCGCTGAGGTCAATCGCGACCGGTTCCGCGCCGCGTCCCGTCAGATCAAGCGAATAAAGGGTGTCCCACACCAGAAGGACCGCCCGCCGCCCGTCCAGCGAAACATCGAAATCCCAGACATCCTGCCCATCGAACGATGTAAGCCGGCGCGTCTGGTTCGGTTCCCCGATTCGCATCTCGTACAGATTCACCGTCTCATTCTCACGGTCCGACGCAAACACCAGTGTCCGGCCGTCGCGCCACCGCGCCATCCCATCGTTGCCGATCCAATCGGTCACCTGGCTGAAGGTCCCGGCCCGCACATCGAACGCCCACACATCCCGATCGTCCGGCCCCCGATAATGCCGCCTGGTCCACGACGACCCACCGCGCTCGAACGCGACAAGCGAGCCGTCGGGGGAGTCAACCGCGTGACTCCCAAAGCAGTCCATAAGCCGCGCGATCGGCCCGCCATCAACGCGCACCCGGTACAGCCGCGTGTCGCGATACACATCGCCCTCGCGCGACGACTCAAACAGGAGCGATGTGCCGTCACTCGAAAACGCCGACAGCACGCACGGGCGATCCGTGAAGGTCACCTGCCGGACATCAGTGCCATCGGCCCGCATCACAAACAGGTTGCTCGCGCCGTCACGCTCCGACTCGAACGCGATCATCGTGCCGTCGGGCGACCACGCGCTCCGCGAGTCGACAGACGGGTGCGCCGTGAGCCGAACCGACTCACCGCCGCCGAGCGGCGCCTTCCAGATATCACCCCGCCACGAATAGGTGATCTCACCCCCGTCGGGGCTGACCGCCGGATGCCGCGGCAGGTCAACATTCCCCCCATCCGCTCCCGCAACAATCGCTGTCGAAGCCGCAAGAGCAACCAAGTGGCACATTCGGCGCATGAGCACAGTCTCCCTTCGTTCGGGTGGAGTCAGTCATCGCCGAATATACCGGGATCGCGCCCCTCGGACGCATTTCGGCTCCGCTACGGAGCAGGGTCCTCGGCGAAGCACGCCGCGCAGTTCGGCACCGTCACGACCGCAGAGTGCGAGGTGCTGCTGCCCGGCTCGGAGAACCCGATCCGCAACTCACCCTCCGCGCCCGAGGTCGGCCCCGCGATGATCGTCAGACGAGCCACGCGTATGTAGTACGCGCAGTCGTCGAACAAGTCCGGCATCTGCGCCGCAAGCTCCGTCGCGGTTGTGAACCAGACCGTATCAAGACGCGAGCCCCAGTTCGACGGGTTCGGCCCATTGATGAACGCCGGAATCACGTTCCCGATCATCAACCACGAGTCATACGCAAGACATGGATCATCCTGAATCGCGCTGTCGGGCAGTTGGAAGTTGGCGCCGCCGGCCAACTGCAGCGGGCTCGGCCCGGTGAACTCCAATGCTAGATCATCACTGCTCGGGCTCTGATCAGAAGTAACCGTGAAAACCCTGTTGGGCGCGCCCATCCGCAGGTACAAATCCGCCGTCTTGAATCCGTCGAGCGCATCGCACCCGTTCGCCGTGTTGTCCACTTCAACCCAAACCGCGGTCACACCCTGGATGTCATCGAAGTAGGGATCGGGCCAAACGGGGCACTCTTCGTCGCCCCCGCCAGTGCCACCGCCGCCGGTCCCTCCGCCGCCACCAGTTCCGCCGCCCCCACCAGCGCCACCGCCACCAGTTCCGCCGCCCCCACCGGTGCCACCGCCACCAGTTCCGCCG
>CALFMQ010000153.1 GCA_937879825.1 uncultured Phycisphaerales bacterium | reverse complement strand
TAATCCCGAAGAGGCCGGTATTATTATTGCAGGCGAGATCATCTGAAGCATTCGATCAACGAACATGTCGAGTAGGAACCATGACCTTCCCCCTCGTCCTCGACAATCAAACCGCCCCGACGCTCGATGCGCTCCGGTGGTTCACGGCCATGGGGCGGGGGCGGCCGGTGGACATCGCCTCGGCGTATTTCAGTGTGTCGGGATACCGGCTGCTGCGCGAGGAACTGGATCATGTGGGCGCGTTCCGCCTGCTCCTCGGGCACGAGCCGACCGAGGGCGCGGACATCGGCGTGCGCCCCACGAAGGCGGCGGCCATGCGGGCCGAACTCGAGGCGATGCCGCTGGACGAGCCGACCATGCGCCTCATTGAGGACCTGATCGCGTTCCTCCGCCGGGATGCCGTGCAGGTGCGCCTGTTCGACAAGGGTTTCCTGCACGCCAAGGCGTACATCTTTCATCAGGACCGCGTCACCCCCGCGACGATGGATGACCGGCTCAAGCCCTTCGCGGCGGTGGTCGGGTCGAGCAACTTCACCGGGCCGGGGCTCACCAGCAACCGCGAACTGAATCTTGTGCACCGGGTCTTCACCGAGGAGGACCCCGCGGCGGACCCCGAGGCCGCCGAGCACACCGAGTACCTCAAGGACGAGCGCTTCCGGGCGCACGCGGGCGGCACGGAGTTGTTCGACCGCCCGCGCAGGCCGCGCGAGGAACTGCCGACGACGGCGCTGTTCGATGACAAGGTTTCGCCGGCGGAGCGGCGGATGATTAAGAGCGAGGTCGGCGCCCGCGCGGTGATGGACCTGGAGCGGTGGTTCGGCCGCCAGTGGTCGGAGTCGGTGGACTTCAAGGACGAGCTGATCGACCTGCTCAACCGCAGCAAGTTCGGGCAGCACGAGTACACGCCGTATCAGGTGTACATGAAGGCGCTGTACGAGTACCTGAAGGATCAACTGGACGCCGACGATGAGATGCTGCTGGGGCGTACGGCGATCGATCTTGCGGAGTTCCAGCTGGACTCGGTGAAGCGGGCGCGGCGGGTGCTGCAGCGGTACGACGGCGTGCTGATCGCCGACTCGGTCGGCCTCGGCAAGACCTGGATCGGAAAGCGGCTGCTGGAGGACTACGCGTACCACCAGCGGCAGAAGGCGGTGGTGGTGTGCCCGGCGGGGCTGCGGACGATGTGGGAGCGCGAACTTTCGGAGTCGACCATCCCCGCGCAGGTGCTCGGCATGGAAGGGCTTGGCCGGGACGGGTTCGACGCGATGCCCTTCGCCGATGCGGATGTGATCCTGATCGATGAGGCGCACAACTTCCGCAACGAGAAGTCGAACCGGTACCTGGCGCTGGACGACCTCATCCAGAAGAACCGCGGGCTGGGCAGAGACGGCGAGCGGAAGAAGATCATCCTGCTCACCGCGACGCCTATCAACAATGATCTGTACGACCTTTACGCGCAGATCAAGCTGTTCACGCAGGGCGAGCAGGACTACTTCCGCGAGGCCGGCATCGGCGATCTGAACCGGTACTTCCGCAACGCGCGGCGTGCGGCCCGGAGCGACGACCGCTCACCCGGCGAGGTGCTGTTCAATCTGCTGGATGAGTTCGTGGTGCGCAACACGCGCCCGTACATCCGCGCGGCCTACCCCAACGCGACGATCAAGGGCGAGGGCGTTCGATTCCCGTCACGCCGGTTGCAGACGATCGAGTACTCGCTGGAGGCGGTGTGGGGTGGGCTGTACCGGCACATCGTCGATCAGGTCGAGGCACTCTCCCTCGCGCCGTATGCGCTCGAGAACTACCGGAAGCCCGAGCATCAGAGCGAGCAGTCGGAGTTCGAGAAGGGGCGCGAGGCAGGACTGGTCGGGATCTTCAAGACGCGGTTCCTGAAGCGGCTTGAGAGCAGCGTAGAGGCGTTCCGCCTGAGCGTGCACCGTGCGATCGTGTTCGAGCGTGTGTACCTGGACATGCTGGCCAGGAAGATCGTGATCGCCAGCAGCGACTTCCACAAGATGCTGCGCATCCTCGAGCCCGAAGGCGAAGATGAACTGAACGCAGACACGCTGACCGACGAACTGCTCGAAGATGATGATGTCCGGGAATACCTAAGAGGCCTCCCGAGGGTGGACCTGAAGCAGTTTGATGTTGCCGCGCTCGCGGCGGCCGTGGAGACCGACCTCCGTATCCTCCAGGACCTCCACAAGCGTATCGCCCCGCTGGTGAACAAAGACGCGAAACTCGACACGCTCAAGGAACTGTTGGCGGGCGACCTGCGTGGGCAGAAGGTGCTGATCTTCACGAGTTTCAAGGACACCGCCGCATATCTTCAGCAAGGGCTGCAAGACTCTAAATGGCTCAAGCGGGCCGGTGAGCCGCATGTCCGCCGAATCGACGGTCGAAACCATCCGGGCGAACGCACAGGAATCGTGGCGTCATTCGCGCCGCGGGCGATGGAGGGGACCGCGACGGGGACCGACGATCGGGAGATCGACATCCTGATCAGCACGGATGTCCTGAGTGAGGGCCAGAACCTGCAGGACTGCGGGTGCATGATCAACTACGACCTGACATGGAACCCGGTCCGGCTCGTGCAGCGCAGCGGCCGCATTGATCGACTCCGCAGCCCGCATGACTCGATTTTGATTTTGAACATGTTCCCAGAGAAGGAACTCGAAGACCTGCTCCGATTGCTCGAGCGGCTGACGAGCCGCATTGGTCAGATCGACGATCTCGGGATGCTGGATGCGAGCGTGCTGGGCGAGGTCGTACATCCCCGAACTTTCAACGCGCTCCGGAGAGTCAAGGAAGGCGATGTGTCGGTCCTCGATGAGGAAGAGGCGCGGGCGGAACTCGCCGGACCCGAGATGCTCCTCAAGCAACTCCGCGAGATGCTCAACAGGCAGGGATTGGACTCGGCGCTCGACCTCCCCGACGGTATCCATTCAGGACTCCGGCGAGAGCGCTGCGACGGGATGTTCTTCCACTTCAAGGCCGCGTTGCCGGATCGCGGGCACAGGCACTTCTGGCGGTACATCGACGCCCGGTCCGGCGCGATCACGGACAACCGTTTCGAGATTGCGCGGCTGATCGGGTGCAACGAGGATGAGCCCCGGTTCATCGGCAATCAGGATGTCTTCGCATTGCAGGAGCGGGTGATCCAGAGCATCCTCGAGCAGGAGTCGTCGTTGGCGACCAAAGCGACGCTTGGTGTGGCCAACGACCCGATCCAATCCGTGCTGGCTGAGGACCTCAAACAAGCGATGCGGAAGGGAGCGGTCGCCCGCGATCGGGCCAAGGCCGCGTTGACATTCCTCGGACAGCCCGTCGGGCGAGCCGTGATCCAGCGGCTGAAACGGCTTCACGAAGAATGGGCCGCAAACGCCAATCCCGCATTGCTGCTTGCGGAGTTGGAGCGGCTCGATCTTGACTACGGAAAGGCCTCCCCGGAAATGTCGTCCCGGCGGGTCACTAGAGAAGATCTCAGGCTCGTCTGTTTTGAGTATGTGACCGGATAACCTGGATCGTGTTTCCCGATTCCAATGCAAGAATTCGGCCGTTTGAGTGCGACAATGCAGTGTTAACTGACGCCGATTCGCGAATACAACACGAGTGAGTGCTCGTCTGGCTACTCGCCACGCCGCCGTCAACAGACCGCACGACTCTCTGGTCTCTCAACTGTCACTGCCAATGAAATCCTTCGATCCGCGACAATCTGTCATATCTCCCAGTAGATGCACCGCTGGCAGTTCGGCATGATCGGTTCGAGCGCATCGCCCAGATCTTGAATCGTCCTCATGCTCCAGATTGCTTCCCGCGCAGCAGGCCAGTTGTTCGGGCATCCTTGCCCACATACGGCTACCGAGAATGTCGCCCGTCCGAAGAGAATGCCCAAGTCGTTTTCGACGCATTCGAGAACGTCGTGCTCGCCGACGCGGATAAACCCGTCGTTGCCCGGACGAAAGTCGCCGACGATCTCGGATGGGATCGATTCGCCTTCGTTCCAAACATCTTTCAGCACCAACGAGTCCATCGGAGCGATACTGATACTGAAGCACCGGCGACCGGATGAGTCCAGTAGATGCACGACATCGTCCAGGCGTTTCGGATAAGAAATGAACTTGTATTCACTCACGGAGTCGTTCGGCCCGATCGACGATAGCTCGCCGCGAAGCATCCGCTGCAGGTGTTGCCAAGAGTGGTCGCAGTAGCGTGAGGCGCTGCGGAGACCAGTCAGGCGCAACACCTTCACAGCCGCGTCCAGACGAGCGCGTGGATCGCCCGGGACCGTTGAGAAGAATACGATTGATCCATTCCCGGCCATCAGTCACCTGCTGTCATACGGAGATAGGCAATGGTGGCGAAATAAGTCGACGTGGCCTCGGTGTCGACCACGCCGTTCGTGGAGTTCATAAACTGACCAAGCGCCTGACCGAACTCCCCGGCAGTGACGGCGGCTTGATGGGGATCTCCATGGGCCATCT
>CALFMQ010000152.1 GCA_937879825.1 uncultured Phycisphaerales bacterium | reverse complement strand
CGATGCGGAAGCCAGCATTGATGAGTCGGCTGGGGATGTCGCTCGGGTCGGTGGCGCCGCCCTCGTCCATCGTCACCTGCAAGACCGGGCGGCGCGCGCCGTTGGTGCGGCTGGTGGGGTCGTCCTCGTCGGTCAGCGCGATGCGCTTCACGCCGGGCATCTGGTGGATGATCTTGGCCGCCTCCTCGGTGCGGTCGGACACCGCGACGAGCACGGACTGTTCGACGCGCGCCTTGGCGAGGATGTCGCGCACTCGACCCGAGTAGAGGAGTTGCCCGCGCTCGATGATGCCCACCACATTGCACAGCTCGGCCAGTTCATGCAGGATGTGGCTGGAGATGATGATGGTCTTGCCCATGCGCTTGAGCTCTTTGAGCAGTTCGCGCATCTCGATGCGGGCGCGGGGGTCGAGTCCCGACGCGGGCTCGTCGAGCAGCAGCACCTTCGGGTCGTGCAGCAGCACGCGCGCGACGGAGAGCCGCTGCTGCATGCCGCGCGAGAGCGAGTTGACTTCGGCGGTGGCTTTGTAGGAGAGGTCGGTGAGTTCGAGGACATCGTTGACGACGCGCTTGCGGTTGGAGCCGTGGATGGCGTAGCACGCCGCGAAGAACTCCAGATACTCGGTGACGACCATGTCCTCGTAGGAGCCCATGAAGTCGGGGACATACCCGATGATGGGGCGGATCTGCCGGTTCTGGTAGCCGACTGTGAGGCCATCGACCATCGCCTGGCCGCGCGTGGGCTTGAGGAGGGTCGCGAGAATCTTGATGGTGGTGGTCTTGCCCGCGCCGTTGGGCCCGATGAAGCCGAAGCAGTCGCCCGCCTCGATGGAGAGGTTGAGGTTGTTGAGCGCGACGAGGTCGCCGTATTCCTTGCAGAGATTGATGGTCTCGATGATGGGCATTACTGGTTGATCTCGGAGAATACGGGTGGATTGGGCGTGAGGGGGTAGACCCAGCGTACGACGGTGCGCCCGGTGGTGGGCAGTTCCCGTGTTGAGGATGGCGATCCGGCGTAGATGGGGACAGGGGAGGGCTGGTCGTCGATCTCGCCGATCACGATCAGGCAGGGCTGCGTGAACCACTTGGAGAGGTCGAGCGCCTGCGTGAGCCGGCGGTGGTAGCGCTTGTGCGTGGAGTTGAACGAGTTGTCGCGGAAGTCGGGCTGATTGAGCATGGAGTAGAACGACGCCGAGAAGTGGAACGCCGAAGACTGCGAGTCGACGCGCGAGGGAGAGTCCACGCCCCCGACGAGGTTGAACTGGACGGAGTTGCCCGCGGCGGAGCGTGCGCCCCCGGTCAGGACATCGGCGAGGTTGAGCGTATCGCCCGGCGCCCACCCGGCGTTGCTGGCGATCGCGTAGGCGCTGGCGACGAACGGCATGGGGCTGATGGCCTTCTCGCGCCGGGCCGCGTCGAGCCATCGGGCCTCGAGCTGCTTCTGCACCACGACGATGCGGATGTTGGTGAGCGGCGCGGGGAGGGCGTGCCGGAGCGAGCCGACAAGTTGATTGCCCTCGAAGCGCGGCGGGTTGTCGGTGTCGGGCGTGGGCATGCCCCAGCCGCGGGCGCGGGCGACGCCGATCCAGTCGAACTGGAAGGTTTTGCTGGTGGAGCGCGCGGGGACGACGACCTCTTCGGGATGGCGCACATCCATCACATAGGCGCGCGCATCGGGGAACTGCGAGAGCGTTTGCGTCCGTGCTGGACCCGCGAAGGGCGTCAGCGCCATGGGATGGTCGGGTAGCGTGTCGGGCGGCGTGAGGGCGACGCGCTGGTCCTCGTAGGTCGGGAGCATGATGGTGGCCCACACGCGGGCGCGCTGAACTTCCTGGCCGTAGACATGATCGAGGTAGGTGACGTGGCGGGCCTGCCTGCTGGTGGGACGCGCCGCGCGCGAACCGAGCCACGAAATCGCGGCAAAGACCGCGACCATCGCGACGAACGCGAGCCACGAATGGCGCTGGAGGCCCTTGAGTTTGAGCAGGCCGAAGCCGCCGGGCCCGGCGAGAATCCAGTACAGCGCGAAAACCACGAGCCCGAGCAGGACGCCCGCGGCGGCGGTGGCGGACATGCGGATGCCGGGCTCGATGTAGGCATCGGTGTAGATGTTCTGCGTGCTGCCCGAGATGAAGCTGTTCTTGAGGTCCTTCTTCTCGTCGGAGGTCAGGATGTCGAACCGCTTGGCGAGGATGCGGTGCCAGAAGGCGTCGGGCGCGAAATCGGTGCTCATCATGCGCCGGTCGGAGAGGTCCAGCCCGATGAGCGTCACCATCCCGGTGCCGACGAGCTTGCGGACGACGACCGTGCCGTCCGGCCCGTTGATGATGGGAATCGCGTCCTCGGGCGATGCGCCGGGGTTGGCGTCGAAAGCACTGATGACCTGGTTGAGCGGCATGGCGCGCTCATCGGGGAGCCGGTCGGTGAGGAGCCGGCGGTACGCCTCGTAGGAAACACTTTCGACGCGCCTCGGCGTGACATCGGGCAGCAGGTCGAAGACGGGGTTGGTCTGCGAGAACCAGGTATCGCCCACGACCGGCAGCATGATGACGAGGTGCCCGCCGCCCTGCACCCAGTGGCGCAGCGCCGACGGGCGCGGATCGTTGGGTGACTCGCCCAGTTCGCGGGGGGGCGGATCGGTCCAGATGACCGACTCGAAGGGGAGCAGCCCGAGCCACTGATCCGGCATGGACGCGGGCTGGATGCCCGAAACGATGTGGACGGTGTCGTTGGATGTGCGCGGGTTGATGTTGCTGTTGGAACTGGAGCGCCCGTCGGCGAGTTCGTACTCGCTGAGCGCGAGCTGGGCGCGCCCGACAACACCAATCATGGTGTCCTCGGGCTGGACGACCTGACGGGGCTGGATGCGGGTCCACGAGAGCGTGCGCCCGACCTGCGTCTTGGCGCCGGCGGACTCGCCCACGACCTCGTGCACACTCACCGTCAGCAGCGAACTGTTGGAGAACGAGAAGGGCAGGCGGACATACATCCAGACGCTCTGATCGCGCCCGGGCGTGGAGGCGATGACGCGCTGGCGCTCGATGGTGTCGCCATCCGGATCGGGCATCGAGACGCGCACCGCCAGGTTGCGCGGCTGATCGTGGGAGTCGTTGATGACCAGCAGCAGCCCGGCCCAGTCTCCGGGGCGGACCGTATCACCGACGCCGAACACGCCGTTGAATCCGATGCCGATCGAAACTTCCTGCGGGGCCGCCGGAGAGGCGGTCGTGGCGGTTTCCTGCGCCCCGGCGCCCGGTAGGGCGAACAGGAACAGGGCGAGCAGGGCCAGACCTCGAACGAAGGGCATCACGGGGCGATTATAAGGGGCTTAAGGCGCCGGGCGATCGGTCCGACGAATGGAGCATGGATTACCCATCAACCGGTGTGCTGATCGTGAACGGCCTGATCGCGGCGGCGGCGATTCTCGGCGTGCTGAGCGTCTGGGCTTCCCGCGTCGGCCATGTGTGCGACCTGCACGATCTGAAGGTGGAGTGCGACACGCTCCGCCATCATTACGCCGAGCGCCTCCGGGCGATGCGCGCCGACCACGACGACGAGGAACCGATCGAGGCCGAGGTGGTCGGGCGGGTAAGCGAAGAGGAAGCGCAGCGGATGGCCGCCTAGGCCGCGGCTCGGATCCCGATGTCAATCGGATGAGACGCGCCGGAGCGCGTGCACCGCGGCGCGGGCGAGCATGTCGGTCTCGATGTTGACGCGATCGCCCTCCCGCAGGTCCCCGAGCGTTGTGAGTTCGAGGGTGGTGGGGATGAGCGCGACCTCGAAGTTGTTGCGATCAACGCGCGCCACCGTGAGCGAGACGCCATCGATCGCGATGGAGCCCTTGGGAATCGTCGCGTCCATGAGATCATCGGGGGCGGTGAACGAGAGCCGCCAGTCGGCGTCCTTCCTCTGGACACGCGCGACGGTCGCGAGCCCCTCGATATGCCCCTGCACGAAGTGCCCGCCCA
>CALFMQ010000151.1 GCA_937879825.1 uncultured Phycisphaerales bacterium | reverse complement strand
CAGCCGACGCGAAGATTCGCCTAATATCACTGTGAGATCTGTCCAGAACAAGCTTGCCTTTGCAAAGCATGGTGCACTTGTCGATAAACGTCGTAGCGTCAATAAGTCGGTGATACCGACACCGCGCCATTGCTGCCTTGATCTCTTCTGATGGTGATTGTGCGGCGCGTTTCGTCGCTCGCAGCAGGTAAATCTCCTGCAAGATATCTCGAGTGGTTAACTGTATCTCGGCAGCGTCATCGTCCTGTTGAAGATCGGGGTTCCAGCCAAGTCTTGATGCGGCGGTCGCCCTACGAGCGGCTGGCAGCAGAGGGAACACCTCGGCGGCATGTACGCGACACAATCTGGATGCCATGATTTCTAGATGCTGTACTCCGGCAAGTAAGCACAGCACTCCACACGGCTGTAGCAGATTAGAGACCTTGATCCCGCCCACGATGGTTGCTCTATCAATTACCAAGTACTTGCTGTGCGGAGAGACCGCGAATAGTTCAAGCGTGTTCGCGAACGAGCAGCTTGCTTCGATGTACCGTACTGCCGACGAATCTGAGTCATCTGCAGGTTGATTCACTTGTTGAATGTTGCGAGCGAATCTCCTCAGAAGATCTTCTTCAAGTTCGTCAATGAATATGGCTGATTCTGTGTGTCCATCACATGGATCTGTGATCGCGATGCAACTGTTGTGAGACAGTCGGTCAAAGCGATAGGTGTCAAGTAAAGTCGTAGCGAGATGCTCGCCATCCCATCCGAAATGCGAATCAATGTCAATATTGGGGACGAAAGGTGTCAAGATGTCTCGCACGCATGTTGCGGTCGTCAGAATGGTCCATGGGTTTGACATATGCGTGCTTTGAATGAATCTTGTTCACCACTCCGGCCCGCCGGCATACCGCCCGTAAATGTCCGCCATCGCCTGCACCATCTCGCCCAGAGTGCAATTGCAGAGGGCGCCGTCGATCAGCGTCGGCATCACGTTCGTCTCGTGCAGCGGGCCGCCCTGCTTCGCGAACGCGTCCTTGGGGATCCCCGGCAGGTCGTGAACGAGCGTGTACGGCTTGCCCTGGCACGCCGCGCGGATGTTGTCGAGCGCCTGGGCCACGTGCGAAGCGTTCCGCTTGGCCTTGAAGGCCCGGAGCCGGTCGACCTGCTCGGTCTCCACGCTGTCGGGGATCATCAGGATGTCGATCGGCCGGCCTTCTTCCTTGTCCACATACTCGTTCACGCCGACGATGATCCGGTCCTTGGCCTCACACTCCTCGCTGAAGCGGTAACTCGCTTCGGCGATCTTGCGGCGGAAATAGCCGCGGTGGATGCCCTCGACCACGCCCCCATACCCGCCCGAGTTGTTGCCCGAGTTGCCGCCCGAGTTGGTGGAGGCGCCGCTCTCAAGGGCGCTGCCGGCAGAAGCGTCGGCTCGGAGAGCCGACCTACCCGAGGCGTCAGAAGCGTCGGCTCGGAGAGCCGACCTACCGGAAACCCACGCCCCGCCGCCCATCTCGTCGATCTCGGCGATGTAGTTCAACGCTTCCTCTTCCATCTTGTCCGTCAGCGCTTCGATGAACCAGCTCCCGCCGAGCGGGTCGGTCACGCGCGTCACGCCGGTTTCGTGGGCGAGAATCTGCTGCGTCCGGAGCGCCACCGTCACGGCCTGCTCCGTCGGCAGGCCCAGGGTCTCGTCCATGCTGTCGGTGTGAAGGCGCTGGCACCCACCCAGCACCGCCGCCATCGCCTGATACGCCACACGCACGATATTGTTCAGGGGCTGCTGCTCGGTCAGGCTGCACCCGGCCGTCTGCACGTGCGTCTTCATGTACCACGCCTTGGGGCTCGTCGCGCCGTAGCGGTCCTTCATCATCCGGGCCCAGATCCGCCGCGCAGCCCGCAACTTGCAGATCTCCTCGAAGAACTCGTTGTGGCTGTTGAAGAAGAAGCTCAGCCGCGGCCCGAAGTCGTTGACGTCAAGCCCCCGCAGCATCGCCGCTTCGACATACTCCATGCCGTCCCGCAGTGTGAAGGCCAGCTCCTGAATCGCAGTTGAGCCCGCCTCGCGGATGTGATACCCGCTGATCGACACCGAATGCCACTTCCGCACGAACCGCGACTGGAACTCGATCGTGTCCACCACCAGTTTCACGCTCGGCTCCGGCGGATAGATG
>CALFMQ010000150.1 GCA_937879825.1 uncultured Phycisphaerales bacterium | reverse complement strand
CGATCAGGCCCGCTGATACCCGGAATGGAGCGTCTCCTGCTGCGGGTGCTGCCCCAGCGAGTTCGTCCGCATCGTGTCCCGCTGCGTCACCAGCTGCCCCTCGATCTTCTCGAAGGTGTAATCGAAGATGTCGTCCTTTCCGGGCGTCGCGATGCCCTCGGCGTTCCGCACGACCTCCTCAACGATCTTCTTCGCACGCGCCTCCAGCTCCGCCTGCTTCTCGTCGTCCCACAGCTTCTTCGCGTCCATGTACTTCCGCACGCGAATCAGCGGGTCGCGCTTCACCCACGCCTCGACCTCTTTCGGGTCGCGGTACCGCCGCGCATCGTCCGCCGTCGTGTGGTCACCCAGCCGGTAGGTCACCGCCTCGACGAAGGTCGGCTTGTTCTGCTTCACCGCCCGGGTGATCGCTTCCTTCGTCACCTTGTACGACGCGAAAATGTCGTTCCCGTCGATCTGCACGCACTCCAGCCCGTACGCCAGCCCCTTCTGCGCGAAGGTCTCCGAGCCCGTCTGGCTCGAGCGAGGCGTCGAGATCGCCCACTGGTTGTTCTGGCAATAGAAGATGCACGGCAGTTTCAGCGCACTGGCGAAGTTCATCGCCTCGTGCACATCGCCCTCGCTCGTCGCGCCATCGCCAAAGAACGTGATCGCCACATGCTGCTGCTTGCGGTACTTCGCGGCCCAGGCAAGCCCCGCCGCGTGCAACGGGTGCGTCCCGATCGGAATCGAGATCGGCAGAATGTTCACGCCCTTGGGAATCTGATTCCCGCGCTCGTCGCCCATCCAGTGCAGGAGAATCTTCTCCATGGGCAACCCGTTGAGGAACAGCGCCAGGTTCTCCCGGTAGCAAGGCACTAGCCATGACTCCGGCGCGTGGTGCTTGATCGCAAGCCCCGCGCCGGCAACCGCCTCCTGACCCTTGTTCTGCGGATAGGTGCCCATCCGCCCCGAACGCTGCAGCTTGAACGCGATCTCGTCGTAATGACGCGAGATCGACATCTGCTCGTACAGGAAAACGACATCCTCATCCTTCAGCGTCCCGCGCGCCAGATTGGTGTCCAGCTTCCCGTTCTCATCCAGCAACTGGTAATGCGGAATCTCCGCCTTGTACGCAACTGTCTTGGGCATATCCGCCTCTTCGCTTCTGTGAAAATCTCTTAGTTATTGTGCATCGCACGCGACTCGGCCACCGACCCCGACCCGAACTGCTTGATCGCGCTCTGGTTCGGCTTCCGGCCCGTCCCCGCCGCCACCGGGCTCTTCTCCGCAACGATGAACAACTCGTTCGGTTGCGTGTCATTGAGCGCGATCGCCGCGTCCGCAGCGGTCCGCATCGACTCATCCGCGTTCGTATCAAGCGTGTGCCACGACGCCTTCACCCAGCGCTCCGCCATCTCCAGATAGTGGATCGCCGCCGCCTTGTCGCGCTCAAACTCCAACCCCTCTTCCCCCGCGCGAATCTGCTTGTCGAGCTTGCTCAAGACGCAAACCATCCCGTGCAGATACACCGCCGCGTCCGCCAGCCGCGCCTGCACGCACTGACGCTCCAGAATCAGTTCCTTGTTCTTCAGACTCGCCACCTTGAACTTGTGGCTCTGCTCGCGGAACAACCGCGCCACCTTGTCGCCCCAGCCCGCGAGCGACGAGTGCAACCTCGTCACGCGGCTCGGCGAACCCTTGAGCCCCAGGAACAACTCGAGCCCCAGCGGAATCGCCCGGCTCATCGTCCCCATGTCGAACGAGTTCTTCATGATCCGGCTCGCGTTGGCGCCGAAGCCCTGATCCTTGTCCCACAGCAAACGCTGCTGAATCCCCACCATCTGCTCCGCCAGCGCCTTGCCGCCGTACCCGAAGATGAACGACTGCATCACCTCGTTCGCGCCCTCGACGATCAGGTTGATGCGCGAATCGCGGAAGATCCGCTCGACCTCGTTCTCCGTCATGTACGACTCACCGCCCATGATCTGCACCGCATCATTGACAACGCGCCACCCCATCTCCGAGCAGAACACCTTGCAGATCGCCGTCTCAATCCGAATATCCTCATCCTTGCGGTCGAGAAAACCCGTCGTCATGTACAGCATCGCGTCCATCGCGTAGCACAACGCCGACATGTGCGCGATCCGGCTCCGCACCAACTCAAAGTCCGCGAGCGGCCGCTTGAACTGGTAACGAGTCCGCGACCACTTGATCGACTGGTCCATCGCCCGGTGCGCCCCGCCCAGCATCCCCGCGCTCAAAGTGCAACGACCGTAGTTCAGGCAGGACAGCGCCACATTCAGGCCCTTGCCCTCCTGGTGCAGCAGGTTCGCCTTGGGAACGCGCACATCCTTGAACCGAATCCGCGCCTGCCAGGTCCCGCGGATGCCGCACTTCGAGCGGTTCCGCTGGAAAATATCGACCCCCTCCATGTCCGGCGTGCACACCAGCGCCGTCACGCGGTCCTTGCCGTCGGCCATCTTCTGCTTGGCCATCACCGTAAAAATATTCGACAGCGCGCCGCTCGTCGCCCACTTCTTCTCGCCGTTGAGAATGTAGTACTCGCCGTCCTCGCTCACCTCGCACCGCGTCTCCTGGCCGCCCGCATCACACCCGACATTGGGCTCGCTCAGGCAGAACGCGCTCACCCAGTCCTTCGCCAGGTGCGGCAGCCAGCGCTTCTTCTGCTCCTCGTTCCCGAACAGCATGATCGCCTTGCAACCGATCGACTGGTGCGCCGAAACCAGCACCGCCGTCGAGCCGCAATACTCGCCCAGCTTCTCCAGCGCACGAACATAACTCGTCACCCCCATCCCCAAGCCGCCCATCTCACGCGGAATCGTCATCCCCATCACGCCCAGATCGAATAGCCGCCGAAGAACCCACTCCGGGATCTCCTGCTCCTGGTCGATCTGAATCGAAGGGTGCTCCGTCCGCAGATACTCATCCAGCGCCGCGATCAACTGGTCGCAACGCGCCGTCTCGTCCGCGTCGCTCACCGGATACGGGAACACCAGCTCCTCGCGCAGCCGCCCCCAGAACATGTTCTGCACGAAACCCATCTCGTCCGGATCGGGCCCCAGCAGCGTCTCCGCCTCCGCCAGCATCGCCTGGTCCTTGGCGCTGATCCCCTTCATCTGCTTCAGGTCGGCCTTGATCTCGGCCATGGGTCATCTCCTCGTCACATCTGCCGCGCTCATGGGAACACGCCTAGAGCAGCGCGTTTGGTTACTTCTTGCCGGCGCTCTTCGCAAAGAACGCCTCGATCGCCCCCCGCCCCTCGTCACTGTTCCGCAAACGAGTCAACGCCGCACGCTCGCACGCCAGCGCCGCCTCCCAACCATCCTTCAGCCCCGCCTCCACGCACTCAATCACCGCGGAACCGCTCGCCGTCCCCCCGATCGCCGAACGCACCCGCTCCAAACCCGCCTTCGCCTCGGCATGGTGCTCCGGATTCGTGATCGCGATCGGTTCCGTCCTTGGCTTGGGCTTCCCCACCGCCGCCAGCGCCCGTGCGCGGCACAAAAGCGCATCGTGGTCCGGCTCCATCTCCTCGATCAGCCCCG
>CALFMQ010000149.1 GCA_937879825.1 uncultured Phycisphaerales bacterium | reverse complement strand
ATCAGCGTGTCCGAGATCCCAAGCTCCCGGCGCATCTCCGGCGGCACGCTCGCGTGCGTCATGATCGCCGGATGATCCACCAAGGACTCCACGCCGCCGAGCGACTCCGCCAACTGGAACACCCGCAGCGACTCCAGGAACCGCCGCGCCTCATCCAGCCCGCCCTTGATGAAGAACGTGATCATCCCCGTCCCGCCCCGCATCTGCTTCTTGTAGATCGCGTGCTGCGGGTGCGACGCCAGCCCCGGATACACCACACGCTCCACCGCCTCGTGCGACTCGAGCCACTCGGCGATCCGCAGCCCGCTCTCGTTGTGCCGCGCCATCCGAACGCCGAGCGTCTTGATCCCGCGCAGCACCAGGTACGAATCAAACGGCCCCATCACGCTCCCGATCGAGTTCTGCACGAACCGAATCCGGTCGCACAGCGCCTCTTCCCCCGTCACCAGCACCCCGCCCACCGCGTCGGAGTGCCCGTTCATGTACTTCGTCGTCGAGTGCAGCACGATGTCGAACCCGTGCGCCAGCGGCGTCTGATTCACGCTCGAAGCAAAGGTGTTGTCGCACACCAAGAGCGCCTTCGGGCTCTTCTTCCTCGCGATCTTCGCGATCTCCGTGAGGTCCACCAGTTTCAGCGTCGGGTTCGTCGGCGTCTCGACCCACACCATCGCCGTCTCGCTCTTCAGCGCCCGCTCCGCCTTGTTCAGGTCCGTCAGATCGACATAGTCAACCTTCAACCCCTGCGAGCGCGCCCGCACCCGTGAGAGCAGCCGGTTCGACCCGCCGTACACATCGTCCATGCACACGATGTGCGCGCCCGCATCGCACAACTCCAGCGCGGTGCCCATCGCCGCAAGGCCCGAGGCGAACGCGAACCCGCCGCACGAAGGGTCGCGCGCCTCGGCGATCGTCGAACCCTCCAGCCGCGCCACCATCCGCTCCAGCGCGTACCGCGTCGGGTTGTGCGACCGCGTGTACTCGAACCCCTTATGAACGCCCGGCGACGACTGCGCATAGGTCGAGGTCGTGAAGATCGGCGGCATCACCGCCCCCGTCACCTCCTCCGGACGCTGACCCGCGTGAATCACCTTCGTATCAATGCGCATCTTGGCTTCGTCGTGCATAAATGGCTCGGTTCTTCCGCTTCGTACTTCTTGCCTGTTCTCTCTCAGTGATCTCTGTGTGCTCTTGTGGTGAACTGTCCTACACGAGCTTCCGGCGCAGGTAGTTGATCAGATCGATCTTCGTGATCAGGCCCACATACTTCCCGCTCCCGTCCACCACGATCGCCACCCGGTCCGCACGGAAGATCGGCATCAGGTCCTCAACGCTCTTGTCCGCGCGAATCGTCTCCAGCCGGCGCGTCATAAAGTCGCTCACCGGCCGGCCGAACACATCCTCATCCTTCGTCACCGCCAGCAGGATGTCGCTCTCGTCGATGATCCCCGCCACGCTCCTCTTGGGCCCCAGCACCACCATCTGCGAGATCCCGTACAACTGGAACCGCTTGATCGCCACCGTCAGCGTGTCATCCTCACTCAGCGTGTAATCCTCGTTCTCCTCGTGACGACGCGCCACCAGGTCCCCGAGATCGTTCCGCTGCGGCCGCTCGATGAACCCGTTGTCGATCATCCAGTGGTCGTTGAACATCTTCGACAGGTACTTCCCGCCCGTGTCGCACACCAGCGTCACCACGTTCATCGGCTTCGTCTGCTTCGTGCACCACTCCAGCGACGCGTGCAGCAGCGCCCCCGTGCTCGACCCCGCCAGCAACCCCTCCCGCCGCAGCAGCAGCCGCGCCGCGTGGAACGCCTGCCGGTCCGTCACCGGGATCGCCTCATCAACAAGCGAGAGATCGCACACATCGGGAACAAAGTCCTCGCCCATCCCCTCGATCAGCCACGCGCCCGGCTCGACCTTCTTCCCCTCGTTCACCAGCGGATGCAGAATCGATCCCGCCGGGTCCGACAGAATCAGCTTCACATCCGGGTTCTTCTCCCGCAGGTACCGCCCCACACCCGTCAGCGTCCCGCCCGTGCCCACACCCGCAACAAACGCGTCCACCCTCTCCCCGATGCTCTCCAGCTGCGCCCAGATCTCGGGCCCCGTCGTCTCGTAGTGCGCCCGGATGTTGTCCGGGTTCGAGAACTGATTGATGTACAGCGAGTTGGGCGTCTCCTTCGCGATCCGCTCCGCGACATCCTGGTAATACTGCGGGTGCCCCTTCTGCACATCCGAGCGCGTCAGCACAACCTCGGCCCCCATCGCGCGCAGATGCTGAATCTTCTCCTGGCTCATCTTGTCCGGCATCACCACCTTCAGCTTGTACCCACGCTGCCCCGCCACCAGCGCCAGACCCAACCCCGTGTTCCCCGCCGTGCCCTCGATGATCGTCGGCTTCGGATGCCCGTTGGGATCGAGCCGCCCGTCCTTCTCCGCGGCCTCGATCATTTCCAACCCGATCCGGTCCTTGATCGAACTCGCCGGGTTCATCAACTCCAGTTTCCCGAACAACCGGCACTTGCCCGCGTCCAGCTTCGTCAGCTCGAGCATCGGCGTGTTCCCGATCATGTCCAGAACACTCGAGTACACCGGCGCCATCGCCCGCGCAGCGCGCGTGCCGCCGCCGGCGCAACAATCAGATTGAGAGGAAGGGGACGGGGAAAAATGAGGGGAGGTCATCGCGTCATCCGTGGTGCGTCGTCATCGTGAAAGCAACCCGCAGCCCCGCGGGTCAACCACACAGTCTAAGCCATCCAAGTCCCCCCCGGCCCCCGCCGCGAGGCGCTCCCCCATCCCCCTCAACCCACCGCCCCGCGCAGCTTCTCCTCG
>CALFMQ010000148.1 GCA_937879825.1 uncultured Phycisphaerales bacterium | reverse complement strand
CGTCGAACGAGCGCAGGGCGGCGATCTCGCCGAGTTCCTGCGGGATGACCCGGAGTGCGACTACGACTTTTTGTCGGATGTGTGCGGCGTGGACTACTTGAACTATCCGACCGAGATGATCGGCCGGTTCGCGGTGGTCTACAACCTGTGCTCGTGCAAGCGGACGGACCGGTTGTTCGTGAAGGTGTTCCTCGATCCTTCGATCCCGACGGACGGGATCGAGCCCGATCCGGCGCTCCATGTTGACTCGGTGTGCGACATCTGGCCGGGCGCGGAGTGGACGGAGCGCGAGGTCTACGACATGTTCGGGATTCGCTTCGACAACCACCCTGACCTTAGAAGGATTCTGACCTGGGAAGAGTTCCCGGCGCATCCATTGCGCAAGGACTACCCGGTGAAGGGTCGGGGCGAGCGTGAGAACTACAAGGTGATCTCGCGGACGGACGCCTGACGGCGCAACGGGCGGGGAGCGGTCGATCGCGCTGCGCGTGGGTTGCGTGGATGGAGCGGGGCTTGGCGGCTCCGCATTTTCATGCGCCATCGTGCGTAGAATGACTGGCGATGGACACGAAGCGGGTGGTGATCATCGGCGGGGGCTTCGGGGGTCTGGCGTGCGCCAGGGCGCTCAAGCGCGCGGATGTTCGCGTGACGCTGATCGACCGGCGGAATCATCATTTGTTTCAGCCGCTGCTTTATCAGGTGGCGACGGCGGGCCTGAACCCGGCGGACATCGCGGTGCCGATCCGCCATGTGCTGCGGCGGCAGAAGAACGCGGATGTGGTGCTGGCGGAGGTGGAGTCGATCGATCCGGGGGCTCGTTCGCTGGCGCTGAGCACGGGGGAGTCGGTGGGGTATGACTACCTTGTCGTTGCGTCGGGGGCGGGGAATACGTGGTTCGGGCACGAGGGGTGGGCGGTGCATGCGCCGGGCCTGAAGGACCTTCCCGATGCGCTGACGATTCGCCAGCGGTTTCTTACGGCGTTCGAGCGCGCGGAGATGGAAGACGATCGGGCGATGCGGCGCGCGGAGCTGACATTCGTTGTGGTGGGCGGCGGGCCGACGGGCGTGGAACTCGCGGGCGCGATGGCGGAGATCGCGCGCCGGTCGGTTCCCAAGGACTTCCGGCGGATCGATACGACGACGGCGCGGATTATTCTGATCGAGTCGGGGGAGCGGCTGCTAGATGCGTTCGATGCGGAACTCGGCAGGCGGGCGCGGGCGGACCTGGAGCGGCTGGGCGTTGATGTGTGGCTGAACTCGCGCGTGACGGAGATCGGGGAAGGGTTCGTGGCGCTGGGGGATGAGCGGGTGACGACGAGGTGTGTCGTCTGGGCTGCGGGCGTGAAGGCGTCGTCGCTCGGCGGGATGCTCGGGGTGGAACTGCACCGATCGGGGCGGGTGCCGGTGCGGGCGGATCTTTCGGTTGAGGGACATCCGGAGGTGTTTGTGATCGGTGACCTCGCGCATAGCGAGATGAAGGACGGGGGCGATGTGCCGGGTGTGGCGCCGGCGGCGATGCAGATGGGTCGGTTCGCGGCGCGGACGATTCGGCGCGAGGTGGGGCGCGGCGGCGATGCGGGCGCGCGGGGGGCGCGGGGGGCGTTCCGGTATGTGGACAAGGGGATGCTGGCGACGATCGGCCGGCGCAAGGCGGTGGGCTCGGTCGGGAAGTTTCGTTTCACGGGCTCGCTTGCGTGGTTCGTGTGGTTGTTCGTGCACATCCTTTTCCTGATCGGGTTCCGCAATCGCGTGCTGGTTGTGTTCCAGTGGGCGTGGGCGTACTTCACATTCGATCGGGGCGCACGGCTCATTACGGAGCATCAGAGCGATCGGATTGAGAACGAGACGCGGCGCGAGTCGCCCGTCGGCGTGGGGTAGCGGTCAGACGACGCCGGATATCGAGTCGCGGAGGGCGCTCGCGCAGGACGCGATGATCTGGGCGGCCTGATCGAGTTCCGGCTGCGTGATATCGCGGCCGAGGGAGAAGCGGAGCGAGCCGTGCGCGGCGGGCTCGGGGATGCCCATGGCGAGCAGGACGGGTGAGGGGTCGAGCGAACCGGAGGAGCAGGCGGCTCCCGCGCTGGCGCAGACGCCCTTCTCGGAAAGTTTCATGAGGAGCGCTTCGGCTTCCAGTTGCGGGAAGGCGATGTTGGTGGTGTTCCAGAGTCGGGTCGCATCGCGGGCGTTGATGGAGGCCCACGGGCAGGCGGCGAGGATGGCGCGCTCGAGGTTGTCGCGCATGGCAGCGAGACGGGGGATGTTGGAGTGGTCGGCGAGCCATTGCGCCGCTGCGTGCGCTGCGGCGCCCATCGCAAGAATGCCGGGGACATTCTCGGTCCCCCCCCGGCGCGCCAACTCATGGATGCCCGGTTGTGTTGGAAGGAGGCGCACGCCCCGGCGTGTGTAGAGCGCGCCGGCGCCCTTGATGGCGTGGAACTTGTGGGCGGACATAGAGGCGAGATCGACGGGGAGCGAGGCGAGATCGACGGGGATGCGCCCGACGCATT
>CALFMQ010000147.1 GCA_937879825.1 uncultured Phycisphaerales bacterium | reverse complement strand
GCGAATGTGACGCCGGTCTGTTCCTTGGCGAGGACGCGGTGGCGCGACTTTCCGAAGTTGCCGAGCATGCCCCCGGCGCCGCCCGCGCCGCGGAGGCCGCGGGCGATCATGATCCAGATGAAGACAAAGAACCCGAGGAGGAGGAGGAATCCGGGCGAGAGGAGTTCGTTCCAGACGCTCGGGCCTCGTTCCTTGTAGTTGCCCTTGGTGAGTTCGTTGAGTTGCTGCTTGGTGGTATCGAGGGCCTGCGGATTGATGACCACTCGGATATGTACGGGCTGGGTGTCGTTGACGGCCTGTCGGGTTGCGTTGATCGCGGTTGGTGTGAGGACGATGTCCTCGATAACTGGCTTGTTGGGTGTGCCCTCGTTGTAGGCCGCGGCAAACTCTGACCACTTCATCTCGGTGCGGGGCGGGCCGAGCGTCTGGAAGGCGATGAAGAGGAGCATGGCGACGGCGGCGATGAGGAGCCAACCGAACTGGCCGCGCGAAGCGCGGGGCGGACCCGGCTGGCCGGGGGGCGGGGTCGGGCCGTTGGGCCCGCCGGGGCCCTTGTTGCCCTGATTGGGCTTGCGGTCGGGGGTGTTGGGGTTGTTGGGCTGTTGATCCGTCATGAGGGGAGGTTTTCCTCTGGCTCCTAGATGATTAGGTGATCGGACGATCACCCCTGTGGCTTGCGAACAATAGCCGCGTTGGGGGCGTCGGTCTTACCAGGAGCTGCGCAGCTCGGCGACGATGGCTCTGGCCATGTCGTCGATGGCCCCCCGGCGTCCGATTTCTCGGCCCTCGGCGACCCCCCCACCGGGGACGAAGGGATCGGCGGTGCGGAAGTTTCGGCGGGCGACGAGGATGGTGGCATCGGCGCGGCGCTTGAACTCGAAGGCGACGGTGAGTTCGAGGGCGAGTTCCTGCGTGAGCCCGGAGGTGTCCTGTGTCGAGAGCTTGCGCATGGAGACATTGGTGATCGCGCCGGAGAGGACGGCCTGCGAGTTGTCGCTCGAGGTGACGCGCCAGGGCGTGGTGCGGTGGATCTCGGTGACGATGGCCTTGGTGAGGGCCTCTTCGATGTACGGCTCGAAGGTGTCGTTGCGGAAGATGGGCACCGAAACGGTCTGGATGTCGTTGCGGTAGGGCGAGGTGAGCGCGTAGCCGGACTCGGCGTCCGAAGCGCAACCCCACAGGCCGCAGACCGAGGCGAGCGCGAACGCGGCGGCGGGGACAATGCGAGCCGGGGAGCGCATCACTCTGTCGGCTCCACGATTACTGTCGGTTGGTCGTCGGATTGTGGCGGCTCGGCGTGCGGGGCGGTCGCGGCCGACTCGAGCCATCCCTTCTCGCGCATGAGGTCGCGGGCGCGGGAGGCGGCGACGGTGCTGGGGAACTCGCGGTTGAGCCGGCGCAGGACGAGGCGTGCGGAGGGCCACTCGTTGCGCGCGAGGTACCAGCGCGCGTTCTCGAGTTGTTTGGCGGCGAGGGACTCTTCGATGCGGAGCTCGACGCCGCCGGAGAGCCCGGCCTGCTCGGCCTGGATGGGCGCATCGCGGTTGAGTTCCTTGATCTGGATCTGGGCGTCGATGAGTCCGGAGGCGTCGTACTTGGGCCCCTTGAAGCGGGCGATGTCGGCGAAGATTCGGCGCTGGCGGGCCTTGAGGTAGTTGGGTCCCTTGGGGAAGTTCTCCATGTAGAGGTCGTAGGCCTCGGAGGCGAGGGCGATGTCGCCGGTGCGGTAGTAGAAGTCGGCGAGTTCGATGGCCGCGCGTTCGGCGAGCGCGGAGCCGGGCGTGCGTTCCTGAACGCGGATGAAGAGTTCGACGGCGATATCGGTGGCGTCGAAGATACGGATGCCCCAGGCGCGGCGCTTGAGGCCGTTGGCGTAGCGGATGGCGATGTCGAGTTCGCGTTCGACTGATGTTAAGAACTCGTCACTTTCCGGGAAGGCGCGGATGACTTCTTCGTAGTCGTAGAGCGCGAGGTACTCGCGGTGGAGGGCGACACGGGCATCGCCCCGGAGGCGGAGGGCGGCGGGGCGCCAGATATTGCGGGACTTGGCGGGGTCGTCGAGCCACGCGGTCAGGAGCGTGCGCGCCTTGGAAGGGTTGTCCTCCGCGAGGGCGCGGCGTGCCTGGTCGATGACCTGCTGATCGGCGTCGCGCTCCTGCTGCTCGGCCTGCCATTGGCCTGACTCTGTGAGCGAATAGGTTTCCGCCTGCGCCCGTGCGATCTGCATCGGGGCGATCAGGGCGAGGAGCGCGAGGAGTCGTCGTGCGAGCGTTCGCTTCATGGGGTTAGCATACTCGCCCCCGGTCCCCGCGCGCCCGCCCGCCTCATCGGCGCGGGACGCGGGTCGTCGGGGCTCGGGGAGCGTTGATGAGCGTCGTGGTTGTGTACAACCCGAAGTCGGGGCGCGGGCGCGGGCTGAGCGTTGCGGCTGCGCTTGTGGATCATCTCCGCGGGCGCGGGATGGGCGTGGTGTCGGCATCGATCCGGGATCAGTGGCGCGATCTCTTGGGCGGCGCGCGGGTTCTGGTGGCGGCGGGTGGCGACGGCACGATGCACGCGGTTGCGAGCGCGGTGCTGGACTCCGGGGTGCCGGTGTATCAGTGCCCGCTGGGGACGGAGAACCTCTTTGCGCGGGAGTTCGGGATGTCGCGCGAGCCGGTGGAGATCGGCGATGCGATCGAGCGCGGGCGGACGCGGCGGGTGGATGTGGGGATGTGCAACGGGCGGGCGTTCGTGATCATGTGCTCTGTGGGGTGCGACGCGAATGTGATTCACCGGCTGGATCGGGTGCGGAACGGCGCGATCTCGCACTCGAGTTACGCGATGCCGACTTTTCGTGAGGTGATGCGGCCGGCGATTCCGAAGCTGCGTGTGACGGTTGACGGGCGCGTCGAGGTGGACGGCGGGCGTGGGCAGTTGGTGGTTGCGAACTCGCGGCAGTACGCGATGCGGATCGATCCGGCACGGGATGCGCGGGTGGATGACGGCGTGCTTGATGTGGTGTTTCTCCCGCACCGGACCGTGGCGGGCGCTGTGGCGCGCGGCGCGCGGGCGCGGATGCGATGGGAGGACGGGCGGGGCGTTGTGCGCGCACGGGGGGCTGTGATTCGAGTTGAGTCGGTGGGCGGAGAGGCGGTGTACCAGTTCGATGGGGAGGCGAGCGGGCGTCCCGCGGGGTCGGTTGATGCGTCTTTGACGGCGGGGCTTGCCGCGCATGAGCGGCTCCCGATGGAGATCTCGGTGCGCGCGGGGGCGCTGACGGTTTTGGAAGGCGCCAAATTGCAGACGACCAAATAGCAAGTGAGAACTCGCCCCTCCCCTACCCCTCCCAGAGGGAGGGGATCAAGAACAGGATTCGTTCATTGCCAACGAGTAGATGGCGCACGCTGCGGGAAAGGGTGTTAGCGGCGCGGGTTTCGGCCTCGCGGTGAGGGCTTGCGGAGCGCCCGGGGTACGTGCGCGGGAGCGTCCTCGGTCGGGTCGTCGGGGGTTGACTCTTGATCGGTGTGTTCGTGCGGCCCGTCGTCGGTTTCGGGGGCGCGGGAGCGATCGTCTGGTGGCTCTGCGTCCGACGGCATTCGGGCGAAGATGAGGCGGCCGTTTGATGTCTGGACGGCGCTGGTGACGGTGAGTTGCTGCGTAGTGTCGATGTGCGGCGCGCCGTTTTCGGCGACGACCATCGTGCCGTCGTCGAGGAAGCCGACGGCCTGATTGGGTTGTTCGCCGGGGCGTACGAGTTCGATGGTGATGGAGTCGCCGGGCACCAGCGTCGGGCGCATGGCGCGGGAGAGATCATTGATGTTGAGGACGCCCACGCCCTGGATGGCGGCGACGCGCGCGAGCCCGGTGTCGCCGGTGACGATGAGCGCGGGGAGGAGCCGGGCGAGTTCGACGAGTTTCTGATCCACTCCGGTGCCGGGGATCTGGGCGTCGTCGATGGAGACATCGAGCCGGGGGGAGCGCTGGAAGCGGGCGACGATGTCGAGGCCTCGGCGGCCTCGTGCGCGCTTGGACTTGTCGCCCGCGTCAGCCATGGTCTGGAGTTCGTCGAGGACGCAGCGGTGGACGATGAGGGGGGCCTGAAGGAATCCGGTCTCGGCGGCCTCGAGGACGCGCGCATCGATCAGGGCGGAGGAGTCGAGCACGAGGGGCTTGGTGCCTCGGAACTGCTTGGCGAACTCGACATATGGGATGACGAGGCGGAAGTCCTCGGAGGTCTGCAGGACCGTGGTGACGCCGAGGTAGCAGAGCCCGATTCCCAGGAGGATCTTGATGGTGAGGAAGATCCGGTTGTATTCGTCGGTGAAGACGAAGGTCTCTTTGAAGAGGTCGACGACGAATGAGAGGAGCGCGGTGGCGAGGATCCCGGCGAAGACGCCCAGGAGGATCGAGGAGATGGTCGCGAGCTTGCGTTTGGGCGTGAGGATGTCGATGGCGACGACGAGGGCGAAGAAGGCGAGCGTGCCGACGACGGCGGCCCACCAGTTGGCGACGACATCGAGGCCGAGGGACGACTCCGCGGAGAGTTTGACGATGCCCAGCGAGGTGATGACGACCATCAGGAGGAGGACGGTGGCGCGGAGCGCGATGAGGGCCCTGCGTCGGATTCGTTGGTCGTCGGGGATCGGGTTGCGCCGGTCGTCTTGGGGCGTCATGTGGATTGAGTGTAGCCCGGATGGTGGGCTGTGACGGTGGGCGAATGTGCGGGTAGACTTGGTCTTTCCCGTTCCCCCCGTATCCGCTTGTCCGTCGCGTCGGTTGGCGACCGGGCCCGGTGCACGGGCGGCCCGTGAACCTGGTCAGGGCTTGACGGCAGCAGCCATAAGCGGCAGTCGTCCGGTGCCGCCGGTGTCCTGGTCGCCAACCGGCGTGACTGGCGAGTATTGGGAGAGAGATGTCGTACACGGTTCTGGCAAGGCGCTATCGATCGCAGGGGTTCGGCGAGGTTGTCGGGCAGGGGGCGATCGCGCGGACGCTCGAGCGGGCGATCGAGCAGGACCGGGTGGCGCACGCCTACCTGTTTGTGGGCACCCGGGGCGTGGGCAAGACATCGACGGCGCGGATTTTCGCCAAGGCGCTGAACGGTGGGTCGCCGGAGGTGGACAAGGCGATCATGTCCGGGCAGGACACGGATGTGATCGAGATCGACGCCGCGTCGAACTCGAAGGTGGACGAGACGCGGGAGCTGATCGCCAACGCGATCTACAAGCCGCTGCGGGGCAAGTACAAGATCTACATCATCGACGAGGTTCACATGTTGTCGACGGCGGCGTTCAACGCGCTGCTCAAGACGCTCGAGGAACCGCCCGAGCATGTGAAGTTCATTCTGTGCACGACGGAGACGCACAAGGTTCCGGCGACGATTCAGTCGCGGTGCCAGCGTTTCGATTTCCGGAATCTCTCGGTCGCGGAGATTTCGGAGCATCTGGCGCAGGTGTGCAAGGGGGAGAAGGTCAAGGCGGATGAGGATGCGCTGCACGCCGTGGCGCGGCTGGCCAACGGGTCGATGCGGGATGCGCTGTCGCTGCTCGATCGGCTGATGGCGGCGCGGAGCGGGAAGGAAACGATCACGGTCTCGCTTCTGGAGGGGTTGCTCGGGTTGCCGGCGCGGGAGTCGATCGAAGGAATTGTGTCGGCGCTGGCGGAGTCGGACGCGAAGAGCGCGCTGGAGTTGTGCGACAGGTTGCTGGCGCAGGGCATCACGATGGAGCAGTTCCTGGAGTCGGTGATTCTGCGGCTGCGCGATCTGATGCTGGTCTGCGTGTGCGGTGAGGCGACGGGGCTGGTGGACCTTTCGGGCGAGGCACGGGAGCGGGTTGTCGAGCAGTCGCGCGGGTTTGATGAGAGCGGATTGGTGCACATGATCGCGTTGTGCGAGAGCGCGCAGCGGATGACCAAGACGAGCGCGACACCCCGCGCGATCCTTGACGCGGTGATGGTGCGGCTTGCGATGACGGAGAAGATCGCGGATGTGGCGCGGTTGCTCGAGGGCGGCTCGGTGGCGGAAGCGAAGCCGCCCGGCTCGGCGAAACGAGCGACCTCAAAAAAAGCGTGACGGCGGAGCCGCCCCCCCCCACTCCCCGTGAGGCGCCGGCGGCCCCGCCGGGGACGACATCCACGATCGAGTCAAGATCGAATGCGAATGTGATCGCGCCCTCGGACGCTTCGTCGTTGGCGGAGATGTGGGCGCGCGTGATGGAGGCGATCGACGCGGTGCCGTCGGTTTCGGTTGTTGCCGAGTCGATGCGGCCGGTTGAGCGGAAGGGGTCGACGCTGCGACTGGCCAAGCCGACGACGGGCGTGCGGTTCTCCGAGGTGCAACGCGAGAAGTTGGAAGAGGTTGTTGCGAGTGTCTTCGGCGCTCGGATGCGCGTCGAAGTGGTCGAGGAGTCGGGTCGGACCGCGAGCGAGGAAGCACCGGTCGAGGCGAACGAGCGAGAGGTCGACTCTGCTGCCCGCGAGGAGGCGATGCGCCACCCGGCGGTGAAGAAGGCGGCGGAGCTGCTGGGCGGGCGATTGATTCGGGTTGAGCGGGCGGAGTGAAGCGACGGGTCCACGGAGGGTTGCGATGTTCGATCAGTTGAAGGCGATGGGGGCGGTGGCGGGGCTGCTCAAGGACAAGGAGCGGCTCCGCGCGATGACGGAGCAGTTCAAGGACAAGATGGAGCGGACACGGGTGACGGGTGCTGCGGGCGGCGGGGCGGTACGGGTGACGATCTCGGGGAAACTGCGCGTCACGGATGTTGAGGTGATGCCGGCACTGCTGGGGGGTGCGGAAGATTCGGGGCGCGTCCAGTTGCAGAACCTGATTCTCGAGGCGACGAATGATGCGCTGGAGCGTGTGCAGGCGTTGATTCAGGAGGAAGCGGCTCGGCGGATGCAGGAACTGGGGCTGCCCGACATGCCCGGGCTCGGGAATCTGCTGGGCTGAGGGGGCTAGAGTTCTGCGATGGCCAAGCAGCGGAGTCACAACCCGGATCATTCGAGCGCGTATCCCGCGCCGGTGCGCGAACTGCTAGAGGAACTGGCGCGCTTGCCGGGGATCGGCAGGCGGTCGGCGGAGCGCCTTGCGCTGCATCTGCTCAAGAGCGATGCTGCGGACGCGATGTCGCTGGCGGACGCGATCGCTCGCGTGAAGACGGAGGTGGGCCAGTGCCCGGTGTGCTTCAACTTCACGGACGGCGATGCGTGCGCGGTGTGCCGGGACGAGCGGCGCGACCCTTCGATGGTGCTGGTGGTTGAGCAGCCGCGGGACCTGATCTCGCTGGAGCAGACGGGGATGTACCGTGGCGTGTATCACGTGCTGCTCGGGCGGATCAGCCCGCTCGAGGGCGTGAGCGAGGATGATCTGACCATCGGCGCGCTGCTGGCGCGGATCGATACGCCGGAGCGGAATGCCGGGGGGGCGCGGGTTGAGGAAGTGATTCTGGGGCTGAACCCGACGCTAGAGGGGGACGGAACGGCGCTGTATCTGCAGCAGGTGGTGGCGAAGCGGGGAGTGAAGGTCTCGCGGCTTGCGCGGGGATTGCCGACGGGATCGCAGTTGGAATACGCCAACAAGGCGGTTCTTGCGGACGCGATTCTGGGCCGGCAGTCCGTGCGTTAGCGCGAGGTGACGGGGGCGGACGGTATAGTTGCTGGCGGCACGGACGCCCGAGGGATTGCGCATGCGTTTTGACACATCCCAGCACATGAAGATGGGCCAGCACATGAAGCTGGCGCCGCGGATGATCCAGTCGATGGAGATTCTGCAGATGGCGCTGCCCGCTCTGGAGGAGCGGATCGAGCAGGAGCTGGAGTCGAACATCGCGCTGGAGACCTGGGAGCCGGGCGCCGACACGCAGACGATCGAGTTGGAGCGCGCCGAGCGTGATCGGGCGGATCGGGAGAATGAGCGCGAGCTGACGGTGGAGGACGGCGGGGCGGGTGACTTCGAGCGGCTCGGCTCGATGGAAGCGGACAATCCGGAGGCGTTCGACAACGAGTACTCGGCGGCGTCGTTGCATGCGCGGCAGTCGCTCGAGCCGGGGTCGTACTCGCCGTCGCGGATGGCTGGCGAGCGCGACGCGAAGATGGATGCGCTGGCGAATACGGCCGCGCCCGCGAAGTCGCTCACGGACCAGTTGCTGGAGCAGTGGTCGTTCGCGGAGGTGGACGGCGCGACGCGGGAGGCGGGGCGGCTGCTGATTCAGAATATCGATGACGACGGGTATATCCGGGCGGACCTGGAGCAGATTCGTGAGTCGATCGCCGATGAGCGTGCGCGGCCCAGTCTGGAAGCGCTCGAACGCGCGTTGACGGCGCTGCAGATCTTTCTGGACCCGCCCGGGCTTGCGGCGCGCGACCTTCGGGAGAGTCTGCTCTTGCAGTTGGACGCGATCGAGGAGGCGGACCCGCGGGCGGATGTGAGTGCGATTCGCAAGATCATCGAGGGGCATCTCGATGATCTGACGCACAACCGGATTCCGCGGATCGCGGAGAAGACCGGGATGAGCATCGAGGAGATTTCCGAGGCGCTGGCGCATGTGCCGAGGTTGGTGCTGCATCCGGGGCGGACGCTCGTGGACTCGATGCTGCCATCGATCATTCCCGATGCGATTGTGGAGTACGACGAGGACGGCGATGACTACATCGCGTACCTGACGGACGGGCGGATGCCGAACCTGCGGATCAACAAGGACTACGCGACGCTCGTGAAGGATCGGGGGTTGCCCAAGCAGGACCGGGAGTTCATCCGGACGAATCTTTCGAACGCGAACTGGCTGATTGATGCGCTGAATCAGAGGCGTCACACGCTGCAGCGCGTGCTCAATGCGGTGGTGGCGGCGCAGCGGGATTTCTTCGATCTGGGAGAGCAGGCGCTGAAGCCGCTGCCCATGACGCAGGTGGCGGATCAGCTGGGGATTCATGTCGCCACGGTGTCGCGGGCTGTGGCGGGGAAGCACATCCAGTGCCCGCGGGGGATTTTCCCGCTCCGGCGGTTCTTCACCGGGGGCATGCAGACGCAGGGCGGGGACGAGGTTTCGTACGACGCGATCAAGGCGGCGCTGAGGGATGTGATCGACGAGGAGGACAAGTCGAACCCGCATTCGGATGATGCGCTGGTGAAGGAGCTCGAGAAGCGGGGCATCGAGATCGCGCGGCGGACGGTCGCGAAGTACCGGTCGCAGCTGGATATCCCGAGCGC
>CALFMQ010000146.1 GCA_937879825.1 uncultured Phycisphaerales bacterium | reverse complement strand
ACGGCTGAAGAGTGTTGTTTACTCCATGGAGCAACCCGTTCAACAGCAGCGCCCCGAGTTTTGGGGAAAAAGCGCCCAGATGCCCCCGATTCCCACCCCCACGCGGAACTACGGGCAGACCGATCCCCACGACGAGAGGACGACATTCAGATCGTCCGCATTCACGACCCCGTCATCGCCCGCGATATCAGGCGGCGAACCCACGCCGACATTCATCCCCCACACCGCAAGAATCGCGTTCAGGTCCTCCACGTTCACTACGCCGTCCGGTACTCCGCCCGAGCCCGCGATATCGCCGCGGCACGCACTCGCGATCGTCAACACCGCCGAGTGGCTGATCGCCTGACCGCACCCGTTGCCGATCACACATCGATACTCGCCCGCCGCGTCACCGAGCGATGCGAGCATGAGCATGCCCGTCGATGACCCCGTGATGGTCGCAAAGCCCCCCATCGTGCCATCGCCGAGTTCGGTCCACGGGCCGCTCCCCGGCATCGCGCGATGCTGCCATTGATATGAAAGCGGAGCGCCGCCCGCCAGACTCCCATATCCGCTTGCGGGGACAACCGAGAACGCTGCACCCTCGCTCGCCTCGACCGACGCATCAAAGGGATGCGCCACGATCCACGGCACGCCATCGGGCGTCCACCGCGCCAGCCGCCCCAGACTCGTGCCAGAGGATTGCGAACCCGAGTTGCTCCCGACAAAGATCTCACCGCTGTCGTGGCCCAGCACCGCGTACACAACATTCGACGAGAAATCGTTGAAGGCGTGCCATTCCACACCGTCCCATCGGGCGGCGCCATCCACCTCAACCCCGCCGATGTCGCCCCGCCAGTTGCCGGCCACCAGTTCGCCGTTGTCGATCAGATCGATCGCGTGAACAGTCTGCCCCGACGAGAGCCCCCCGGTCATGTTCCACCAACTCAAACCGTCCCACCGCGCCACACCGCGAACGGGAACCTCGCCGCCGGTCAGGATGCTCCCGGCGCTGGTGAAACCGCCGCAGATGTACAGGTCGCCGTTGCCCGCGCGCTCCAGCCCCTCGACCGACGTCGCGAACGGCGCCGCTCGGTAGACGCCCCCGCCGACCTCAATCCAATCAGAACCGTCCCACTCCGCCAGACTCGCCGCGGCCACGCCGTCGATATCAGAGAATGTTCCACCCGCGATGATGTGCCCGTTCGGCATCGCCACCAACGATCTGATCGCCGCCGTCGATCCCGGCCCCGAATAGGTGAGCGTATCGCTCATCGAGACCCACGCCGATCCCGTCCACCGCGCAATCCCGGGCGCGGGAGCGCCGCCCGCGCCCGTGAACCCGCCGCCGGCGATGATGTCGCCGTTGCTCCGAATCGCAAGCGCTCGGACGATACCCAGCCCGCTGCCCTGCAAGCCGCCGCCGAGCGCCGACCAGGCCCGGCCGTCCCAACGCGCGATGTTCGCCGCAGGGACACCCGCGATCGAAGCGAACTCGCCCGCAACGATCAGCGAACCATCGGGATGGACTGCCACGGCGCGCAGCGTGACGCTGCCCCCGAGGTTGACCGTGCCGATGCGGCTCCATGTCGCCCCGTCGAAGAACGCGAGCCGCGCCGTCCCCGCGACGTCGTCGACGCCGGAGAAGGTGCCCGCGGCGATCACACCCGTTCCCGCCGGGCCGGGCCCGTCGGGGTCCCAGTTGGTGAGCGCGAGCACCGCACCCGTGCCGCGGAACGGCCCCTCGAGAAAGAACTGCCCCGGGCAGTCCCCGAGCGCCGACGGCGCCAAGCCGAAACCGATCAACAGAAGTCCGCGGGCGAGCACGCTGGTCATGTGGGGGCCTCCGCAAGAAAGTAGCACCGACCCCGGCGAACGCAATGGCCAAAGACCCGCGACCGGTTCCGATCGATGAAAGTCACTCGATGAGCGCGCAATGAAAAAGCCGCCCGGAGGCGGCTTGAGGTTCCAGAGTCAACTCGGTCGCCGATCAGCCGGCCTTCCACCCCGACTTGAACGCCGTCATCGCGTCCTTCAGCTTGCCCTCGAGCGACTTGTCGATCGAGCGGAGGTTGGCCAGTTCATCGCGGATCGGCTTGCCCGCGCCCGTGTTGAAGTACGCCAGCATCGCCTTCTCGAAGGCCGGCACATCCGACTTCTTGACATTGTCGAAGAGTCCGCGCGTGCCGCCGAAGATCGACAGCACCTGATCGATGACATTCATCGGGATGTACTGCGGCTGCTTGAGCAGCTCCACCATCGCCGCACCGCGGTCCAGCTGACGCTGCGTCGCGGCGTCGAGTTCCGTGCCCAGCTGCGCGAACGCCTCGAGTTCGCGGAACGCGGCGAGGTCCAGTCGAAGCGAGCCGGCGATCTGCTTCATCGCCTTGATCTGCGCGTTGCCGCCGACGCGCGACACCGAGATACCGACGTTGACCGCCGGTCGGATGCCCGCGAAGAACAGTTCCGGCTCCAGATAGATCTGGCCGTCGGTGATCGAAATCACGTTCGTCGGGATGTACGCCGACACGTCGCCTTCCTGCGTCTCGATCACGGGCAGCGCCGTGAGCGAACCGCCGCCGTTCTCGTTCGAGAGCTTCGTGGCGCGCTCGAGCAGGCGGGAGTGGAGATAGAACACGTCGCCCGGATACGCCTCGCGCCCCGGCGGGCGACGCAGCAAGAGCGACATCTGGCGGTACGCGACCGCCTGCTTGGAAAGGTCGTCATAGATGCACAGGGCGTGCTTGGGCGTGCGCCCGTCCTTGCCCTGCCACATGAAGTACTCGCCCATCGCGCAACCGGCGAAGGGCGCGAGGTACGACATCGGCGCGGGGTCCGAGGCGCCCGCCGACACCACGATGGTGTAGTCCATCGCGCCGTGCTCGCGCAGCGTCTCAACGACGCCCGCGACGGTCGACTCCTTCTGCCCGACCGCGACATACACGCACACGATCGCGTTGTCCGTGCCCCAGTACTGCTTCTGGTTGATGATCGTGTCGATCGCGACCGCGGTCTTGCCGGTCTTGCGGTCGCCGATGATCAGCTCGCGCTGGCCGCGACCGATCGGGATCATCGAGTCGATCGCCTTGATGCCCGTCTGGAGCGGCTCCTTGACCGGCTGACGATCCGCGATACCCGGAGCGATGATGTCCACGGGGCGCGTCCGCTTCGTGCGAATCTCAGGCCCGCCGTCGATCGCCTGACCGAGCGGGTTCACCACGCGACCGAGCAGTTCTTCACCGACAGGAACCTCCAGCAGACGCCCGGTGGAGGTGACGGTGTCGCCCTCCTTCACGCCGAGGTAGTCGCCGTAGATAACCGCGCCGACCGTATCGAGTTCGAGGTTGAACACCTGGCCCATGACGGCGCCGGAGTCGGTCTGGAACTCGAGCATCTCGCCCGCCATCGCGTTGGCGAGGCCGTAGATGCGGGCGATGCCGTCGCCGACCTCGATGACGCGTCCGACATCGGAGACCTCCAGCGCCGATGAATACTGCTGGATCTCCTGCTTGATGACGCTCGTGATTTCGTCGGTCTTGATCTTCATGGTGTTGGCTCGTCTGTCGTTGCTCTAGGGTTTCGTGATGCCGCATCGCGGCGAGTGGTCCATCAACAGTGTGCGGCTCAGCCCTCGAAGGCCTTGCCGAAACGCTCGCGGAGGCGCGAAGCGCCGTCCTTCGAGAGGGTTTCTTTCATGCGTCGGAGTTGCGTCGCGACGGAGGCATCAACCATCCGGTCGCCGACCTGCATCTTGATCCCGCCGATCATCGAGGAGTCGGTGTAGGTGTAGACGATCGGCTCGCGCCCGAGCGCCTGCTGCAGGCGGTTGCGCAGCGAGTCCACCTGGTCCTTGGGCAGCGGGTGCCGCGTCCAGACATCGACTTCCACGCGACCGAACTTCTCCTGCACCATCCGCTCGAACGCGCTGGCGATCGGCAGCAGCCGCGACAACCGCTCCTTGCGGTTCAGGATCACCATGAAGTTGAACAGCAGAGGCGACACGCGCCCCTGGAACACCTTCTCGAGCGACCTCTCGCGCTGCTCGATCGGAATGATCTGCGAAGCCAGGAACTCCGAGAGTTCGGCGTTGCCGCGCGTCAGCTCAATGAGCTCATCGAGTTCGCCCGAGAGCGACTCCAGACGCTCGCGCCCGCCGTCGGACTGGGCGAGATCGAAGAGCGCCTCGGCATACACCTTGTCCAGCGCTTCGGGTGGTGAGTCAAACAGTGGCATACGCTCTTCAGCTCCGTGCGTAGTCGCGGGTGAACTCGGCGATCGACTCCTCAACGATGCGGCGCTGGTCCGCCTCGTTGACCTCACGCTGCAGAATCTTCGACGCCGCGCTGGTCGCGATCGCCGCCGCTTCCGCGTACAGGTCGCCGACCGCGGCGCGCTTGGCAGCATCGATCGAGGTCAGGGCCGAAGCGCGCATCTCCGCGATCTCCGCCTCCGCCTTCACGCGCTGCTCGGCGACCATCCGAACCTGCTCGGCCTTGGTCTGGTCGATCATCGCCTGCGCCTCGGCACGCGCCTCGGCCAGCGACTTCTCGTAATCCTTCAGCGCCTGGTCCGCGCTCTTGCGCGCCTTCTCGGCCGCCTCGATCTCGTTGCGGATCTTGCTCTCGCGCTCCGACAGGCCCTTGGAGATCTTGGGCCACGCCGTCACGCTCAGCACGAAGAACGCGATGCCGAAGACGAGGATCGCAGCCGCGAACTGGAACAGGTTCACGTGCTCAACCGGCGTGGTCGCCGCGCCGTGACCCGCTTCCGCGGCCATGAGCGGCGCCGCCAGGCCAAGGATCGATGTCGCAAAGAGAAGCGTGCGTGACTTCATATCTCGATTCACTCCGTCGGGAAGAACTTCCGCGATGAACTCGTTCGGCGCGGGGGCTGACGCACAACACTCGCGTGCGCTGGCCCCCGCGCCGGGCGGGGGAAGAAAACTGTCGTCTTACGCGAGCAGCGCCAAGAAGCCGCCGAGAATCGCGAAGAGGGCGGCACCTTCGACCAGCGCCGCCGTGATCAGCATGTTCGTGCCGATCGTGCCCGACGCCTCGGGCTGACGCGCCATCGCCTCGACCGCCGAACCGCCGATGCGCCCGATGCCCAGACCCGCGCCGCACGCGCCGAGACCGGCGGCGAGACCCGCGCCGATGCCCTTGATCGCGCCGTGCTCGGCCTTGAGGAGCGTGGTCGCCTGCTTCAGCGCCTCCTCAGACATCTCAGCGCCCTCGGCGCCCAGAGCGGTGTTGGTGAGGAACAACGCAGCGCCAGCGGCGATGCCGAAACCGATCATGGTCTTGATCTTCATTGCTTGTCTAACTCCGAAGGTCTGGTGCGCCGAACGATTCGACGCGGGGGGTGTTGACTCGTGACTGACGAAACCGTCCGGGGCGGCTCACCGCAACGGACGAACGATTGACTCTGAATCAGGCCGTCATGGGGATGGCCTCGTCCTCGCTCATCGGGTGATCGAGGTCGTGCTCCTCCGCGCCGTGATGCTCATCGTGGTGATGATGCTCCAACTGCGCGATGAAGAGCGTCGTGAGGAACATGAAGATAAACGCCTGCAGGAAGGCGACGAAGAGTTCCAGGAACATGATCGCCACCGCCGCCGCGACCGAGATCACCGCGATCAGCGTGCCGCCGCCGTACTGAGCCACCGGGCCCATGTTGGCCAGCGCACCGAAGCCCGCCGTGATGAACATGATGAGCACCGCCAGCAGCACGTGCCCCGCCGTCATATTCGCAAACAAACGAACCGCCAGCGCGAACGGCTTGACGAACATCCCCAGAATCTCGACCGGCACCATGATCGGCGCGACATACCAAGGCGCGCCGCCCGTGAAGTGCAGCGCCCAACCCTTGAGCCCGTTCTGACGGAGCCCGTTGATCTGCCACAGGATGAAGGCCATCACCGCCAGCGCCGCCGTCACACCCAGACGCCCCGTCGCCGTCCCGCCGATGAAAGTCGGGAAGTGCATTCCCGTCACGCCGCCGATCAGGTGCTGGATGTCCATCAGCGGGATCAGACCGACGAGGTTCAGCGCCAGGATGAAGAAGAACAGCGTCAGCAGGAAGGGCATGAAGGCATCGGCCCGATGACCCAGCTGCGGGCGGATCACCGTGTCGCGCATGTACAGCGCGATCACCTCAACCAGCTGACCGAGTTTCCCCTTCGTCACATACCGCTCGTTGCCCTGCGACTCCGGACCCGTCGCCACCTTGTTGGCCACCCAGGTCATGAACAGCACGAACAGCACACCCACGATGATCATCGTGAGCGTGTTCATGGTCAGGATGTCGCCGATCAGCTGGACATCCTTGACATGCTCGACGGCTTTCATGGCGTCGAACTCGGCGAGAACAGGTGCAACCATCGCGGGGCGGTCCTATCAGGCGAGGAACAGTTCTTGTGTGACGCGAAAGAAACGAAAGACGATCAGAGATCGTGGTGTCAGGCGCTGGCACCCGCCATCCGACGGGAGAACACCGCGACCTGTGCGAACATCGCCGGAACGAAGGCCGCCACCGCGACCAACCCGAAGACGATCTTCGATCCGGGTTGGGCCGCCCAGTATAGCAAGCCACCCGCGAGCGTCACGCCCGCCATCGATACCCCCTGACCCGCGAACATCACCATCGGCCAGCGCGTAAACGGGCGAACCTTCCAGGGCCGGATCACCAGCGCCCCCGTCAGCGAACCGACCGCCGCCGCCACCGCCCCCCACACCGCCGACGATGTCCAGGCGGGCTGAACAAGCACCAAAACTCCCGCTACCAGCGCCCCGACAGCAGCCGCCGCCGCGATCGTCACCGCAACCATCATCGCGGTCGGCAACGCGAACGACGGCAGCGTCCCGCCCTTACCCCTCGACTCGCCGGTCGTCGTCGAAGTCGTCTGGCCATCGGAACTCGTCATGGTCGCCCTCCTCGGGGGTCGTTCGTTCGAAAAGATCCGGCGCCGGCACCTCGCCCCGCTCCCTCCGGACCCGCGCCCGGTCCGCCGTCTCGCGGGCCGTTTTCCGCTGCAGCCGTACCGCCTGGCGGGCGAAGTTGTACCCGCCACCCACCAGCCCGAGCACCGACAGAATGATGGTCCACCGCGGCGAGGTATTCGCCCAGTTGTCGATCAGCCACCCAAGAAACAGCATCCCCACGATCGAGCCCGCCAGCTCACCCCCCATCCCCGAAATCCGCCACAACGCGCTCGTGGCCTCATTCTCCTTGTCTGACCGGGCTTTCGTCACGAGTTTGCTCGCGTTGGCAGGAATCCGGGCGCCACAACGCCGATAGTGTACGAGGTGAGCCCCCGCAACTGTCTCGCAGAGTAAGTCATTGCAAACACAGAACTTGCACCCACAGATCGCGTAAAGATTGTTGCGAGCGAGGACCGCTCACCATCGAGGGTCGGCATGGTCGCCAAAATCGAACAAGACCACCAACGCTTCCGCCAGATCGTCAAGGGCAAGATCCGCAAGGACCTGCGCAAGTTCCTGACGCGCCGCGACCTCATCGGCAAAGAGGGCAAGGGCGTTGTCTCCATCCCCATCCACGACATCGATATCCCCACCTTCCGCTACGGCGACAACGCCTCGGGCGTCGGCATGGGAGAGGGCGAAGGCGAGGGCGGCCGGGGCAACACCGGAGGCGATGAGCCCGGCAAGCACATGCTCGAAGCCGATGTCACCCTCGAAGAACTCGCCGACATCCTCGCCGATGAACTGAAACTCCCACGCATCGAGCCCCGCGGCCAGAGCAAGATCGTCTCCGTCCGCGACAAGTACACCGGCATCCGCCCCACCGGCCCCGCCTCGCTCCGCTCCTTCAAGCGCACCTACCGCGAAGCGCTCAAACGCCAACTCATGCTCGGCGCCTACAACGAGGAAGACCCCATCATCATCCCGATCAAGCGCGACATGCGCTACCGATCGTGGAATGAGGTCCGCAAGCCGCAGAACAGCGCCGCCATCATCTACATGATGGATGTGTCCGGCTCCATGGGCGATCAACAGAAAGAGATCGTCCGCATGACCGCCTTCTGGATCGACACGTGGCTCCGGCGCAACTACGAGGGAATCGAGTCGCGTTACATCGTCCACGATGTCGCCGCCAAGGAAGTCGATAAGCAAACCTTCTACACCGTCCGCGAAGACGGCGGCACCCGCATCTCCAGCGCCCTCAACACCGCGCGCGAAGTCATCGAGAAGGACTACCCCGCATCGCAGTGGAACATCTACCTCTTCCACTTCTCCGACGGCGACAACTCCTCCGAAGCCGACAATCGCAACTGCGTCAAACTCCTCGAAGAAAAACTCCTCCCCGCCTGCAACATGTTCGGCTACTGCCAGGTCGCCTCGTCCTACGGCTCCGGCAACTTCATCAATGTCCTCCACGAAGCGTTCCCCGGCTCCGAAAAATCAACCGGGCACGACGAGGACTCACCCCCCATCATCACCGCCAAGGTCAACGGGCGCGACGACATCTACGATGCCCTCAAGGTGTTCTTCGGCGCGGGGCGGTGAGGAATTCCTAAAAGGGAGGGCATGCCACGAATAGCCCGCTCGGATAGGACGAGACTGTCACGGTCACAACTTCCCACTGAGTTTCGTTCTCATCCCACATCATTGTGACAATGAGTAGTGCCTCGCACCGAATTTTTTCTCGACGCTCATCTTGCGCGTCAATTCTCATTGGCACAACGAGATCAATCAGGGTGGCGTTATCCACTTCCAACTGAGATAGTGCCGGAAGGATTGTCCCCAAGAGTGAGCCGCTTGATGTGGGCTTGTCGCCGAGTTCCCGCTCAAACATTTCCCCTTCGATCATCCACGGGACGATCCTCGCGTCGCACAACCGTATGGCGCTTTCCCTCACCGCCGAAGCGGATTCCAGAAACAACTCCTGATGATTCTGCATTCCAGTGAATCGCGAACTGGGCAATCCCCGCTGCTCGCGGAACTCTGCAAACGACCACTCGTCGCCATACCACCACAGCTCAAACAAGTCGTGAAACTGTTCCGAGACTGTTGCAAGGTCGGGCAACTCCGCTCCCACGGGCGGCTGTACCACGGCGCATACCTCACAGATAGACGCGCGCACCGGCTCAAGCGCCTCATCCCGCCGCTCGAACGGCACACCTCCTGGACCAAGCCAACCCGACTCTTCAACAGTTTCGCGAGCCGCCGCCTCGCCGGGCATCGATGCGCACACCACG
>CALFMQ010000145.1 GCA_937879825.1 uncultured Phycisphaerales bacterium | reverse complement strand
CACTACAGATATTAATCAACAGTACCGATGCCCCGCGGGGAACCGTGGGGCGTCGATTGCATGCACTTCGCCGACCTATTCCAGCAGCGATCGACGACGGTGTCGTTCGAGTTCTTCCCGCCGCGGACCAAGGAGTCGGCGGAGGAGTTGTTCGGCGCCATCTCTGAACTGGAGTCGCTGCGGCCTTCGTTTGTGAGCGCGACCTACGGCGCGGGCGGGGGCACACGCGAACTGACGATCGACATGGTGCTCCGGATCAAGCGAGAGACGCGGATGCAGGTTGTGCCGCACCTGACCTCGATCTGGCACACGGAGGCGGAGATCTACGACATCCTGGAGCGGTACGCCGACGCGGGGGTGAGCAACATCCTGGCGCTCGGTGGCGATCCGCCCAAAGATGATCCGAAGTATGACCGCTCGCGCGACGCCTTTCGGTACGCGAGCCAGTTGGTGGAGTTCATCCGCAGGTTTCGCGAGCGGCACGGCGGGAAAGGGATTGGCGACTCGCGCGGATTCGGCATCGGGGTGGCGGGGTTTCCAGAGGGGCATCCGGGGACACCGAATCGGATGGCGGAGCTGGACTACCTCAAGGCCAAGGTCGACGCGGGCGCCGACGTGATCATCACGCAGTTGTTCTTCGACAACCGCGACTTCTATGACTTCCGTGAGCGTTGCGAGTTGGCGGGGATCCGGGCGCCGATCGTGGCGGGCGTGATGCCGATCACCTCGGAGAAGGGGATGATGCGGATGGCCGACCTCGCGGCCGGTGCGCGGTACCCGGCGTCGTTGATGCGGGCGATCCATCGGTGCCAGGGCGACTCGGCGGCGGTGCGGCGGGTGGGTGTCCACTGGGCGACGGAGCAGTGCCGCGACTTATTGGACCACCAGGTGCGTGGGCTGCACCTCTACACCCTCAATCGATCGACGGCGACCCGCGAGATCTACGCGAATCTTGGTTTGCGTGACTCGATGGCGCTGGCCTGAGATCGTCCGATACAAGCGGGCTCCCCAATCCGGGCATCCCGGCGCGAAGTGATCGGCTCGCTGTGCCGATGAAATCACAAACCGCGCCCTCGGAGAGCCCTTCATGCCAGGTAAGGCGACAATTACGCAGTTGCGACTCAGTGGTTCTGAACTCGATGCGTTGATCGAAGAACTTAACCGTGCCGCGACGGAGAATTCGGGACCGTCCAAGCGTGAGATGCGCCGTTGGAGCATGACGGGGGACAAGGCGGTCCTGACGATCGCCGACAGCGTTGGTGCTAAGAAGCACCTGCTGATCATCCCGAGGGATATCTCCACATCGGGCATGGGGTGCCTGAACGGCGTCTTCATTCATCTGGGCACGAACTGCGTTGTCTCGCTCAGGGATCGTCACGGCAAGACGCGGTCGCTTGTGGGGACGGTCGCGCGGTGCCAGCACCTCAAGGGCAGCGTGCATGAGGTCGGCATCCGGTTCAAGGAACCGATCAATCCCGAGGAGTTCCGCGAGTTTCACAACGAGCACATCTTCCATCGGGAGAGTGTGCAGCTCGACAGGCTGCGTGGCCACATCCTGGTCATCGAAGAGTCGATGATGGATCAGAAGCTGTACGCCGCGTTCTTCAAGAACACGTCGATCGAGTTGTC
>CALFMQ010000144.1 GCA_937879825.1 uncultured Phycisphaerales bacterium | reverse complement strand
CCGTCGTCCGCCCCGAGTCCTGCGGCATCGGGGGCGGCGGCTTCATGCTCATCCACCTCACCGACGACCCCCGCACACCCGCACCGCGCGACGCCGTCACAGTCGCCCTCGACTACCGCGAGCGCGCACCCTCAGCCATCACCCCCGAATACTTCGAGAACCTCCCCGACGACGCCAGCACCTTCACCGGGCACGCCGTCGCCATCCCCGCAACCGTCCACGGCCTGCTCACCGCGCTCGATACCTTCGGCACGCTCGACCGCGCCGCCGTCCTCGCGCCCGCCATCCGCATCGCCCGCGAGGGCTTCACGCCCGATGCGCACCACAAACAGTGCATCGACACCATGCTCGCCTCCCTCGACGCGCGCCACGACCAATCCCCCTCCGCGCAATGGCTCCGCGCGACATACGCCAACACCGAACGCATCATCAACGAGCCGCAGGCCCGCGCGCTCGAGATCATCGCCCGCGACGGCCGCAGCGCCTTCCAGTCCGGCGAGATCGCCCGCGCCATCGTCGCAACCGTCCGCGAGTATTCCGGTTCCCTCACGCTCGATGACATGGCCCACTACGAACCCAGGATCGTCGATCCGATCTGGGGCGAGTTCCGCGGCCACCGCATCGCCGCAATGCCCCTCCCCTCCAGCGGCGGCATCACCGTCCTCCAGATCCTCCACATGATGGAGCGCTGGCTCCCAGCCATCGAAGCGTTCGGCTCGACATCACCCGAGTATTCCCATCTCCTCGCCGAGTGCATGAAAAACGCATTCTCCGACCGCGCCGAATATCTCGGCGATCCCGAGTTTTCCGACATCCCCGTCGCGCAACTCCTCGACCCTGCCTACCTCGACATCCGCGCCGAATCCATCGACATGTCGCGCACCTTCCCCCCCGAGCACTACACCGAAATCGGCGCACACGCACTCCCGAGCGACGCAGGCACCAGCCACATGAGCATCGTCGATCGGTGGGGCAACGCCGTCGCGTGCACCGAGACCATCAACCTCGAGTTCGGCTCGCGCATCGCCGTCCCCGAGTTCGGCTTCTGCCTCAACAACCAGATGGACGACTTCCAGACAAGAGGGGGACGCGGCGCCGTCAACGCCTTCGGCCTCGTCCAGTCCGATCGCAACCTCCCCGAAGCCGGCAAACGCCCGCTCTCCAGCATGTCACCAACGATCGTCTTCGACGAAGCAGGCACCGTGGAACTCGTCGCCGGCGCTTCCGGCGGCCCGCGCATCATCTCGGGCACCGTCCAGGGCATCCTCAATGTCCTCGTGTGGGACCGCACCGCCTACGAAGCAGTCTTCGAGGCGCGCATCCACCACCAGTGGATGCCCGAACTGCTCTACTTCGATTACCCCCCGATGGGCCCAGACATGCTGGAGGCGGTCACGCACTTCCAGTCAAACGAGGAACTCCTCAAGGAGTATGAAATCAGAGGCCAGCTGTGGATGTCTTCAATGCAGCGCCTCGGCCACACGCTCTCCCAACGCGACATCGCCCATGTCCAGCTCATCCGCCGCGCGACAAACAAGGACGGCATCCGCGTCTGGCAGGCCGCGTCCGACTATCGCAAGGGCGGCGCGCCCGACGGCCACTGATCCCGATGTAAGTTCCCGCAAACTCGGCCCATAGCACGCCGCGAACCATTCTGAGAAGATGGGGGCGGCCACCACGCCGCGACGCGTCCGAGAATGCCGCACGCGGGACATGCACGACAACCCCGGATTTCCCAATATTCATTCGGAATCTTCTCGGAGGCACCGCGACGCATGGACTTCTTCTTCGGCGACACACCATCCTCGGTCTTCACCGCAGCCGCGATCTTCGGCACCGTCTTTTTCCTCATCCGCCTCGCCCTCATGTTCATGGGCGTCGGAGACACCGACTTCGATGGCGGTGGGGGGGGTGGGGGGAGTGGGGGGGGCGGAGATATGGGGGGCGGGCATGACGCCGGATTTAACATGGGCGACCTCGATGTCGACCCGACCATCGACGCCCACCACCCCGACTCCTCGCACGCATTCAAGATGCTCTCCATCCAGAGCATCGCCACCTTCATCATGGGCTTCGGCTGGGGCGCCATCGGCGCCTACCGCGGCTCCGACATGGGCGTCGGCGCTTCGCTCGCCATCGGCGCGATCATCGGCGTCGCCATGGTCTGGCTCCTCGGCTGGCTCCTCAAAGGCGTCTACGACCTCCAGTCCTCCGGCAACTTCCCCATCCGCGCCCTCGTCGGCAAACCCGGTGAGGTCTACCTCACCGTCCCCGCAACCGGCACCGCCAAGCCCGGCTACGGCAAGGTCCGCATCACCTACGACAACCGCCGCCGCATCTTCAACGCGCTCTCGCAGGGCGACGCCATCCCCACAGGATCGCGCGTCCGCGTCGTCCGCGTCCATGACGATCTGACCCTCACCGTCGCGCCCGACGCGACTTCCTGACGGAGCAACCAATGACAGAGTCTCTCCTCATCCTCGCAGCCGACGCACCGAGCAAGAACATGCTCGTCTGGCTTGGCGTCGCATTCGCCGCGCTGCTCATCTTCCTCTTCATCACCGCGCTCATCATCAAGCAGTACAAGCGCTGCCCATCCAACCGCGTCCTGGTCATCTTCGGTAAGGTCGGCGCCAATCGCGCCGCCAAGTGCATGCACGGCGGCGGCGCCTTCGTCGTCCCGCTCATCCAGGACTACGCCTACATGTCCCTCGAGCCGCTCGTCATCGAGATCCCCCTCGAAGGCGCGCTCTCCCTCAACAACATCCGCGTTAATGTCCCCTCCACCTTCACCGTGGGCATCTCACGCGAACAGACGCTCATGAACAACGCCGCCGAGCGTCTGCTCAACATGACCACCCACCAGGTCCGTGAGCAGGCCCAGGACATCATCCTCGGTCAACTCCGTCTGGTGATCGCGACCCTCACCATCGAGGAGATCAACAAGGACCGCGAGAAGTTCATGACGCTCGTCAACGAGAACGTCGAGCAGGAAATCAACAAGATCGGCCTCGAACTCATCAACGTCAACATCCGCGACATCACCGACGAGTCCGGGTACATCGAGGCCATCGGCAAGCGCGCCGCCGCCGAAGCCGTCAACCGCGCCAAGGTCGAAGTCGCCCAGCAGGAACGCGACGGCGCCACCGGCGAAGCCGTCGCCATCCGCGAGCGCGACGTCGGCGTCGCCTCCGAAATCGCCACCGCGCAGGAAGGCAAGAAGCTCGCCGAGCAAAAGCAGCGCATCGCGGTCGCGGCCCTCGAAGCCCAGGCCGTCACGGGCGAGGTCGAGTCAAAGCGCAACCTCGAGATCGCCACCGCCGAACGCCTCGCCGAGACCATCGCCGCCAAGAAGCGCGCCGAGCAGGAACAGCGAATCGCCGTCGCCAGCGCCGAAGCCATCGCCGTCGAGGGCGAAAACAAGTCGCAGGCACAGATCGCCGAATACAACGCCACCCTCGCCGAAGTCCGCGCCGAGTCCAAGCGCCGCGCCGAGGTCGCCTCCGCGATGTCGTTCGAGGCCATCCTCAAGGCCGAACGCGAGCAGGAACTCGCACGCCTGGCCAAGGAACAACTCGCGCCGCAGGAGATCGAGAAGAAGCGCATCGAGATCGCCGCCGAGGCGAGCGCCGAGCGCTCCCGCCGCGAAGCCCGAGGCGAGGCCGACGCCGTCCTCGCCAAGTACGAAGCAGAGGCCGAGGGCGTCCGCAAGGTCCTCGAAGCCAAGGCCGACGGCTACCGCAAACTCGTCGAAGCGTGCGCGCAGAACCCGCAGATCGCGCCCACACTCCTCATGCTCGAGAAACTCCCCGAGATCGTCGCCGAGC
>CALFMQ010000143.1 GCA_937879825.1 uncultured Phycisphaerales bacterium | reverse complement strand
CCTGATCCCACTTCACCTGCGCGAAGCAGATGAGCGCATCGGAGAGCATCGGCGATCGCGTGGAGGATGTGACCGCGCCGATCGGTGGGGCATCGTCGGCAGCGCCCTCGGGCACGATGGGCGCGCCGGTGATCGGCTGCCAGTGCGGGTTGGCATCGGGGGCCTCGAGGCGCAGGGCCACCAGCACCTTCTTGGGGTGGCCGAGATGCTGCATGCGCGCGACGACCTCCTGGCCGGGGTAGCACCCCTTGGTGAAGGACACGCGGTCGTGCAGCACACCGGTCTCCGCGGGCAGGGAGTCGGGGCCGAAGTCGATGTGGAAGAGGGGCGTGCCCGCTTCGATGCGCGCGATGTTCCACGCGTGCCACCCGATGCGGCGGAGGCGGAAGGGATGAGCGGCGGCATCGGCGGGGTCGCCCGCGGGGGGCAGGCCGGCCGCGAGGATCGCGGCGTGGACATCGGGCGCGGCATCCAGGGGCATGGTGAGTTCGAAGCCGGGATCGCCGGAAGAGTCCCATCGATCGATGATGACGGTGTGGCCGGCGATGGCGCACTCGAGCGCGTGCATGGAGCGCAGGGCGCGGATGGCATCGGCGTGCGCGGGCGCGACGGCGGCGAGGAGCGCGCCAGCGGTGGGGCCGTGGACCGCGACCCGGTGCGTGCGCTCGGTGGTGTCGGTGATCGTGGCATCCTCGGCGAAGAGGAACCCGGTGAGCGCACCGGCCACGGCGGGCGCGATGGTGGCATCGAGCTCGAGCACGATGCGACCCTCGAGGGGGATGATGCGCAGATCGGCATCGATGCGCCCCTTGCGATTCGTGAGGAAGGCGCGGCGCGTGTGACCGGGCTCCAGCGTGCGGACCTCGTTGGTCACCATGCGATTGAGGAACTCGATGCGGTCCTCCCCGGTGATCTCGATCACCCCGCGATGGGGGAGGTCGAGGATGGCCGCGAACCGGCGGATGGCCGTGTATTCGAGCTCGATCTCGCCGAAGGACTCGGCCACCTGCGGCGCACCCGGCCCTTCGCCCCAGGGGATCAGGGACGCGCCAGCGGCGAGGTGTCTCTCGAGCAGTGGGGAGGTTCGGGCCATGGGGTCGTGCGTGGGAGTGGGCGAGCGATGGTCGGGTCGCGCATACTACCGGGCCACCAATCTCTGAAGGAGCGCCCATGGCGATGAATGTCGATCTTCTCAAGCGGCTGTGCGAGACCCCCGGCGTCCCGGGACGCGAGGAGCGCGTGCGTGCGCTGATTCAGAAGGAGGTCAAGGGCCTGTTCGATGAGGTGCGCACCGATGCGATGGGCAACCTGATCTGCCGCCGCGGGCCTCGTGGGGGGAGCGGCGGGGACGGCGCGAAGGGGAAGAAGGCGGGCCGCCCCACCAAGGTGATGCTGGCGAGCCACATGGATGAGATCGGGTTCTACGTGAAGTCGATCTCGGAGAAGGGGTTCCTGTACGTGAACCCCGCGGGCGGGTTCGATGCGCGAAACCTGTTCTCGCGGCGCGTGCTGGTGTGCGCGAAGAAGGAAGACTTCCTCGGTGTGATGAACCCGGGCGGGCGGCCGATCCACATCTCCTCCGAGGATGAGCGGAAGAAGGTGCCCGAGGTCAAGGACTTCTTCGTGGACCTGGGCATGCCCGTGGCCAAGGTGAAGCAGGCGGTGCAGATCGGCGACTTCATCGTGATGCACGAGCCGTTCATCGAGATCGGCGAGAAGGTCGTGTCCAAGGCGCTGGACAACCGGTTCGCGTGCTGGGTGGCGATCGAGGCGGTGCGGGCGATCGAGAAATCGAAGCAGGCGCACGCGTGCGAGATCTACGCCGCGTTCACGGTGCAGGAGGAAGTGGGCCTGCGGGGCGCGAAGACGGCGGCGAACGCGATCAAGCCGGATGTGGGCATCGGCCTGGATGTGTCGCTGGCCTGCGACACGCCGGGGGTTCCCGGCGAGGAGACGGTGACGGTGCAGGGGTCGGGCGTGGGCCTGCACATCATGGATGCCTCGCTGATCTCGGATGCGGGGCTGATCGATGAACTGGAGGCGGTGGCGAAGAAGCACCGCATCAAGCACCAGCGGACGATCCTGGCCCGCGGCGGGCAGGATGGCGCCGCGATCCAGCAGATGATGGAGGGGGCGAAGGCCGCGGGGCTGGTGGTGGGCACGCGCTACATCCACACGGTGACGGAGATGATCGACAAGCGCGATCTGGAGGCGGCGCGGGATCTGCTGGCGGCGTGGTTGCCGGGGGTGAGGTGAGGGGGGGCTGAGTCTTACCCATCCCAATACACGCAGGTCTTGACCTCGCCGAGGATGGGCTCGAGGCGCTTGGCGAAAGCCTTGACCTCGGGGAGTTCCAGCACCATGCGGCGGCACTGGGCCCAGTCGTTGGGTGAGCCGTTTCCTGAGAACCTCACAGAGACCTCGGCGTGCCCGAAGTAATTCAGCGTGCTGGCAGCCTCGAAGAGTTCATGGGGCCCAATCTCGATGAACGTCGTGTCAATGACCCAATCACCGCGGATACTCGGGTCAATCGCCATGATCATCTTGCTGAGCTCGATCTGGACCTTGGCTTCCCATGCATAGATTCCGAAGTTCTCGCCATCGCGAAAGAACGCAATCGCATCCTCGACGCTCGGGCGTTTCAGTCTGGATCGCCCATCATGAGGATCGAATTGTTCCACCGCGATCTCGCCGCGGACCTCTCTGAGACTTTGGAGTGAGCGGTCCGGGAATCGCGAGGCCGAGCCAATCCAATCGATTTCTACTCGATCGATCAGGTTCCGAATGATCTCCTCCGGCTCGGAGACCAGCGACTCTCGGAAGTACACGAGCTGTCCCGTCAAACCCATGAACCAAACTCCTAGTCCGCATCGAGAGGCCGGTGGCACCGAGATCACAAGAATATCCGCGTGCCACCGACATCGGCTCTGTGTTCAGTCCGGGGACATGGTTGACGGTTCGCGAGCATCGAAGTCGGCTTCATTCCGGATCGGCTGGCGGCGGATCCGCGGGTTGCTCAGCGGGTGGCGGCTCTTCGCTCGGAACGAGTTCGCATGTGGCCCAGTGCGTTCGCGCGCTCTCAAGCGATCGTGCGATCCTACCCTGCTCGTCGTCACGGTCCGGAGGAAGGACAATCGCATCGAAGGCGTCTTTGATGCGCTGGGTGACGACCGATTGCTTGCGGACCGAATCAGAAAGCCATGTTGCGTACAGCCGCGCGCCGTTGTGAACTTGGGGATCTTCAGCCTGAAGAAATGCCGACAGCCGTTCCGTAGCGGCGATCCAAGCGCGCTCGACTTCCGGATCGGACGAGTTTCGATATGCCGCAAGGGCTCGTACGGCGGCGATGGCCTCACTGGGCCACGCTGTCTCCAGATACGAGATAATCTGCGGTGCGAACGACTCGTCACCCTTCTCCGCGAGGATCCGAATCGAATCCATCACGCGAAGGGTATCTGGAGAGTGATTGAGTTCTTCGAGCGGAATCGAGGCGAGGTGGCGGAGATAGTCCGTGCCCTCAGCCCGTCCCTGCTGGTCGAGATAACGTGCGGCGGCAAAGTTCGTCCAAAGCGACGTATCTTCGACCGTGTCAAGTTCCTGGATTGCGGGATCGATGAGGACGTCGATCTGCTGATCGTATGCCGTGAGATAGGCCAGTTTACGCGCGGTAATGTTGGGACTAGTTGCGGCAGCAAGTAACCCTTGACCATCAGCCGTGAAGCCCTCCTGCTGTAACCGTTCTGCATGCGTTGGACGACGCTCGCTTTGTTGTTGATCAGGACTAATTGGGCGCGCCGTTACTGGGAACACGCAGAGCGCCAAGCACCCGATTGCGATCGCGAGCATCCACTTTGATGTACTCATCGCAGTAACTCCTTGTCATTTCTAGGGCCAGTTGTTCGATTGTGCACGCTGCAGAATGGCCGCTCGTAACGACGCAAGGCACACGTTCTCAATCGGGTATGCCTGGCTGGTGCCGGGATGGTCGGGCCACTGTTGAAGTACATCGTCAAAGAAGTCGTTGGCCACTTGCTCTGGTTGCGTCAGCACCTCAAAATAGCGCTCTGCATCTTCGGCGTGGGAAAACAATGCGCAAGGCGCGATGCCGGTTTCAAGCCGTGGTTCGTACTGCGGCCATAACTGGTTTGCCGTCTGTTCCCATTCTGCGACATGCACCAACTCGTGTTGAGCGACGCAGTCGAGCGCTGCATACACAGAGTACGGCGCTGCAGGGAAACTACCCACCGGCGTTAGGTCCACGAGGATCGCCTTATACGTCTGCGCGTTCACGGCCGGGTGGTTCGCGCCGGAGATATCGATGCATCCATGCAAGTTGACCGCATATCTTACCGTGGACTGAACCGAGACGACCCGGTTCACCCAACCGCCTTGGGCCGGGTCGATGCATACCTCGGTGTCAATGATGGGCTTGTCCGGCACCGTGAGTCCGAAGTTCTGTCCTGCGAATCCCGGACCATCCATAATCGTTGTAAACGCTGGCGACACCGTCCCGTTAGTCCCGCACACCGGTCCGGGGATTGTCAGCGTGACCTGCGACTGGCACTTGACGACTCCGTCCAGCAGATACTCGCATTTCACGACGACTTCACCAGGATCCACGGGGGTGACCTCGAACGATGTCCCAGCATTCCCGGTGGTGGTGACGAGGGATGCCCCTTGGACCACCGACCATCGCAGGTTCGCCCCGATCGTGTTGTATGGATCGACAGTCAGCACGACTGGCTCGGGGGGATTGCTGAGACAGAGCATGGGGTTCGCCGGTTCGATCGCGCAGCGCCACGCTAGGAATGCGCACCTATCGCGCGAGGTGCATTGCTGGTCATTGATCTGGGCCGTGTACGTCACCGACGCCTCGACCAGCCCGGGATTCGTGACCATCAGCCTGATAGTGTCTTGGTCCAGCGCGTCGGCCGCTGCGCCGACTACGAACCAATGGTGCGTGCCGTCAGCGGGCTCGCCGGAGGCCGTCAGAACGACAACCATGCTCTGCGATGTATCAGCGGGCAGGATGATCACCTCCGTTGGGCTCACGCCATTGTCCGGCAGGCCATCCGGAGTCGGGCATCCCTCGATCATCACGCGGCACTCGCAGTCCTCCGGATCACCCTGATAGCACTCCGATTCGCAGTCATCCTGATTCTTGACGCCATCTCCATTGTCGTCGCCGCATGGATCGTCGCAGTTGCCTCCACCACCACCCCCCGTGAACGCCTCAGAGTCACAATCGTTCTCGTTCGGGATACCGTCCCCGTCGTCATCGCCGTCGGGATCTGGACCGTCCCCGCCGCCACCTCCAGGTGGCGTCCCCCCTTCGGGAAGATCCGGATTGCCATCTCCGTCCGTGTCTACGCCGTCTTGGCCATCATCGCCGTCGATCTCGCCGAACGGATCGACGTCATCGGGCTGCAAGACGCACCAGCACGGGCGATAGGTGCACTGGCTGCAATCCGCTTCCACGTGCCGTCCCATGGCCGCGCCGAACGCTGTCTCGATCGCTTGCGCCTCCGCTTCGGTCAACGGATCGTCCACCGGCACGAAGTTGGGGCTGCCATCGGGGTTCTGCGAGCCGATGCCGGTGACCACCTCCACCAAGTCGCTCGCATCCACGACGCCATCGCCGTTGGTGTCGCCGGTGGGAGCAGCGGCCAGCGTGGGATCCTGGTGGAGCAGCGCGCCGGTCACGGGGTCGAGCTGTGCGCCGTAGTTGCCCGCGAGGATAGCCAGGTCCGATGCGGTCACCGTGCCATCGGCGTTGAGGTCAGCGGGGCCTGTAGCCCGGATGTGCGTGGCGAGGGAGTCGATCGCGGCCTGCGCGGTGAACCCCGCGGGCGCCTGCACCGACTCGGCGACCAACCATCGCGAGAACGCATCGAAGGTCTGGAATGTGAACACAGCGGGTGTAAAGGACTGGTTGGTCGCGGGGTCGAGGTGCTCGACCAGCACGGTGACGGTGGGTGAGACGGCGGGCTCGACCGCAGACGCACCGAAGAGCGCCAGACCGAACCGCTGGAACGCCAACCCGGTGAGGGATGCGATGGTCGATCCGTCGGACCCTGACATGATCGACACCGTGCCGATGCGCGCGCCGACGACATCATCGAACGCGTTGGGCGCAGCGATGGCGATGTCGTCGATGCCGTCGCCGTTGGCATCGGGGATGAGAACGGCGCTCAGGCCGAACATGTCGTTGGGCTGGGGCGAGGTTCAGTTGAGGACGACAGCGCCGGTGGGATCAATGATCTGGACGCGCCCGAGCAGGGGGGCAGCTGGGTTGAACGCCGGCTCGCGGATGAGCGTGAGCGAGCCGGGCTGCGGCGGGGGCGGCGGATCCTCCGGTGGAGGATCCGTGGCTCGCACGGTCGGCGGCATCGCGAGGAACGTCATCGCCACGAGCACGGCTGCGACGACGGGGAAGCGCATCACGAAACAGCGAATTGTCATGGTGGTCTCCGCGTGAACTCATGCAAGCAGACGCGGAGAGTCTACGCACGGTTCGCGCGCAAGCAACATTGTTCTGATTTTAGCGTGTTCACCTTTTGGTGAAGATGTCGGGCAGAAATGAATATCCCCTGAGCAGGGGGGACATGTCCAAGAGCACGGGTGGACAAGCCACCCGTGGCACACCGGAGGCACTCGCGCACGACAACGCCCCCCGCGTGGGCAGAGGGCGTTGTCGGAAATCGGAACAGTGACTTGATGAATGGTGGGGGATCAGTGGACCAGCGCGGTGGCGCGCTCGATCTCCTGGATCACCTGACGCACCTGGAAGGGCTTCTTGAGGAAGCCGTCGAAGCCCTGGCCTCGGAGGTGCATCGACTGGCCGTCGGTGAGCTTGCCCGACATGGCGATCACCCGCGTGATGGCCAGATCGTCGGACTCGCGGACCGTGCGGATGAACGCGGCCGGGTCGGCCTCATCCACGTGCAGGTCGAGCAGGAGGACGTGCGGGCGGAACCGCTCGCACTCCAGACCGGCGGAGAAGGCGCTGGCCGAGGATCGGACCTCGTAGTTGGCCTGCTCGGCGAGCACCTTGCGAAGGGTCTCGCGGACATCGGACTCCCGATCGACGACCAGCACCCGGGTCTTGCCCGAGTGGATGCCGTCCATGGGGATGTTGTGCTCCTTCATGAACTGAAGGAGGTTGCCCAGCGGGATCCGGCGGTCCTTGGACCCCGGGATCCGGTACCCCTTGAGCTGGCCGGCATCAAACCACTTTGAGACCGTGCGGGGGGCGACGTTGCAGATCTTCGCCACCTCACCGGTTGTGAGCACATCTTTTTCGAGCGACATGGCAGAATCCCCAATCTCCACGCCACCGACCCCGGCCCTACGACCGGAGCGGTGGACGGGGAGAGCATCGACCGGACACGGGGGGGGCTTGATCGGGGGTTCAAAGGGGATGAGGCATTTGTTTGGCTCGTGGTGTCCCTATCGGTCCGGGCAGGACCCGAACCGTGCTTTGACACCTTTGGAAGCCTGTCTGTAGATTGCGGAACTTCGCGGTGGAAGCTCGCGGATAGCGATATCCGTGCGGCTTTGGCCACGGGGTCAGAGACTGCTGCGGGTATGGACCCGTGCCGCGGATGAAGATGCTTGGTTTTTGGGGTTGCGCCGAGAGGAGCCCGTATTCATGGGATCGGTCGCGTGGTCGAATAAGAACGGGTTCCGTCGGATGGTCGGTGCGTGGGTGGTCGGTGCGGCTCTGGCCATGGGCGTGAGCCCCAGCCTGGCGGTCGCGCAGAACGACCCGACCCCCATGCAGCTGCTGGAATACTTCAATCACTACGTCACGATCGCGAACTACGAGCTTGCCGCGGCAAACGCCCAGGCGCTCCTGGATCGCGGGTTATCGCCGGCGCAGTTCGTGGGCCTTGTCGAGGAGAAGCCCGGCCTGGCGCTCCGCTTTGATGATGTCTACCGCCGGTCGCTGCTCGTGCCCGGCCTCGAGGGCCTGGCCGCCGAGCTGTATGGCCTGTATGACTCCGGCCGCAAGGAGCGGGCCCGCGGGCTGGCGGAGATCACGATCAACATCGACAAACTCGGTGGAACCTCGCGCCAGCGGCTCTTCGCCCGCGAGCGGCTGATGGAAGCCCGCGAGTACGCGGTGCCCAGCCTGCTGGAGACGGTGCTCCGGGGCGAGAAGGTCGATGAGCGCGCCGAGGCGATGACGCTGCTGGTGGAACTGGGCCGGACCGCCGCGGTGCCGCTGACGCAGGCGCTGCCGCACCTGGACCCGGTGGATCAGGAGACGGTGTGCCGCATTCTCGGGAGCATTCCCGATCGCAGTTCGCTTCCTTATCTGTACGACCTCCGGCAGACGACATCCTCGACGCCGGTGCAGTCGGCCGCGGAAGATGCCATCCGGCGGATCGATTCGGTCTACGACCCGCAGGTCTCGGTGGCGGGGCTCTACCGCCAACTGGCCGAGCGGTACATGGCCGACCGGCACGCTCAGACGATGCACGCGTTCCCCGGCGAGGCTCATCAGTTGCTGTGGGACTGGCTGCCGGGCATCGGGCTCGAGCCGGTGGCGATCTACTCCGACCTGTACAACGAGGCCATGTCGATGCGCCTCTCCGAGCGCTCGCTGGAACTCGATCCCTCCGACCCGCTCACGCTGGCGGTGTGGCTGAGCGCCAACTTCGCTCGCGAGCAGTCGACGCCCGGGGGATACGACAACCCCGCCTACGGCCCGGATCGGCGCGAGGCGATGTACTACGCGGTTGCTTCGGGGGCGGGCCCGCTCCAGCGAATGCTGGGTCGCGCGCTGCGTGATCGCGAGACGGTGATCGCTCGCAGGGCGATCGAGGCTCTGTCGCGGAGCACGGGCGGCGCGGGGCTGTGGGCCGGTCTGGCGAGCGAGCGTCCGCTGGTCGATGCGATGTCCTATTCCGATCGGCGCGTGGAGTACGACGCGGCGCTGGCCCTGGGCCAGGCGAATCCGCGCGAGTCCTTCGCGGGCGCCGATCGCGTGGTGCCGATTCTTGCGGGTCTGGTGCGCGATGCCGGATCGCGCTTCGCGCTGGTGGTGGCCGAGGATCCCGAGCGTCAGCAGACGCTGCGTTCGGCGCTCACGGGCGCCGGGTACACGGTGCTGGCGCCGGCGAAGTCGCTGTCGGTGGCGTCGGCGTCGATCGCGCAGGCCCCGGGCATCGATCTGGTGGTGATGGAACTGCCGACGAACCGGACGCTGGAGTCGATCCAGGAGATCCGGCGGACCTCGCGGCTGATGGCATCGCCGGTGCTGGCGCTGCTGCCGGTGGGCGATGTGACGACCTACCGGTCGCAGTTGTCTGATGACTACCTCACGCGGCTGGTGCGCACGGGCGTGAACGCCGACCAGATCTCCGAGGCCGCGGTTCAGATGGCCGAGACCACGGGCGGCGAGCCGCTGTCGATGGAAGAGGCCGAGCGGTACGCCTCGGCAGCGCTGGATGTGCTGCACGCGGTGGCGCTCTCGGGCAACGAGACGCTCAGCGTGCGGGATGCGGCGGGGGCGCTGATCTCGGCGCTCGCCGAGACCGATGGCGAGATCCGCGCCCAGGTGGCGGATGTGCTGGCCGCGGTCGGGTCGCGTCGGGCGCAGCAGGCGCTGTTCGATTCGGCGGTCGAGGCGGTGGATGCCGAGCGGGTCGTGCTGCTGACCGCGGCGGCGGACTCGGCCAAGCGGTTCGGGAACCAGCTCGACGCGGCGCAGGTCCGCCGGCTGGTGACGCTGGTGCGCGAGTCCGAGGGCGAAGAGGCGACGGCCGCGGCGGCGCTGATGGGCGCGCTGAACCTGCCGAACGATGAACTTGTTCCGATGATCGTCAGCGGCGAGTAGCGCGCGTTCTCGGTCCGACGGGACCACATTCCACAACAGGCGAAGTTCTCGGGCGTTGCCCGCGTGGCCGCGTGAGTCTGCAGACTTTGCGCGGTTTATTCGTGCGCTTGTGGGTCCGCACACAGGTCGTGGGTGAAGACGGGTTGCGTGCGCGACGATGAATCGGATGGTGAATAGGGCCGGGGCGTCCGTGTGGTCGGACGCCGGTTCCGAAGGAGTCGGGTTCACAGGAACGGACGCACCCCTGTCCCGCAGTCGCACAAACGCAGGAGTACTCGCATGCGAAGCAACAGACAGTCTGGATTCACGCTGGTGGAAATCTTGATCGTTGTGGTGATTCTGGGCATCCTGGCCGCCATCGTGGTGCCCCAGTTCACGAACGCGTCGAACGAGGCCATCAAGGGCGCTCTGCAGACGCAGCTCCAGACGATCAACTCTCAGGTCGAACTGTTCCGGGTCCGCAACCAGGGCGCCTACCCTGACTTCGCTGGCTCGATGTGGGACGATCTGACCACGTCGGAGTACCTGAAGGAGCTCCCGCTCAACGGGTACACCGGCACGAGCGACATCGTCTCGGGCGCCGCCTCTGAGGCCGCCGCCATGACGCGTGACAGCGACAACGGCTGGACCTACGACGCGAACTACTCCGTCTTCGCCGCCGGCCTGGCCGTCGCGATCGACGGTCGCGCCTTCCTCGAGCATGAGACCATTCCCGAGGACGCGGAGTTCGCGGATGACGCTGCCGACGATGAGGACGCCTAATCCTCAACGATCGAAGCATCACCTGATCACATGATCCTGAGCGTCGACCCCCAACGGGGTCGGCGCTTTTTTTGGACCTCCGCGTGCGCCGCGTGCGCCCCTTGTCACGGCGGCGACGCCGTCGATTCGCGGTGGTGCGCAACCCTCGCTTGTTCCTCGTCCCGAAACCGCCGATGCCCCCTGCGGAGGGTGTGTGCAGACGAGCCGGCGGTGCAGCCGCCAGCCGAGGAGCGAGCCATGTGTGCCGAGCGCCGGAGTTGTGGTGCGTGTGTTGATCGGGCGCGGGGGGTGCGCGCCGTCAGCGGATTCACCCTGGTCGAGCTGCTGGTCACCATCACGGTGCTGGCGATCGCGACGGCGCTGGTGATCCCGCAGATGGGCCAGACCGGCGTGCTGCGCGTGCAGTCGGCGGTGCGCACGATCACCTCGGATATCGCGCAGGCGCAGACGGAGGCGATGGCCTACCAGACGCGGCGGGCGCTGTACTTCGGTGTGGTGCTGGTTCCCGGCGACGGCGTCGCGTTCGAAGAGGGCAACGGGTACGCGGTGGTCGAGCCGACCACCGAGCCGCTGACGGTCGCGAACCTCGGGAACTACGCGATGTTCATGCCGGAGAAGAACGGCGAGCCGTACGCGCGAGGATTCGCCAACAGCCAGGTGTACGGCGGCGCGGTCATCGAATCGGCATCGTTCGACGATGAGCCCGTGCTGATGTTCGACGAGCTCGGCGGGCCGATCGCCTCGTTGGAGTCGGGCGCCACGGGGAACGGCGGATCGGTGGTCGTGCGATCGGATGCCTACGGCATCGCGTACGAGATCGAGGTCGAGGCGATGACGGGCCGCATCAACGTCAATCGCATCGAGGATGAGGGCGAGGCTATCCCCGGCGGGTGAGTCACCGACTGCGCACCACGGACACGAGCACCAAAGATGAACAACCGTTGGCTTGGTCAATTCGGTACATCGGCGTATCCCATCGGGATCGACCTGGGCGCAACGGGCGCGAAACTGGCGCAGGTGGCGCCGAGTCGCTCGGGCATGCGCATGGTCGCGATGTCCCGGATCGAACTCCCGCCCGGGTCGGCGGAGGACTGCTCGCGCCTCGACCAGGTGGTCCGCGCGGTGGCGCGCCGCGTGCACTCGGGAGGGTTTGAGGGATCGCGCTGCGTGCTGTCGGTGGATGATCGCCTGCTGCGGGTGCGCTCGGTGCGCCTGCCGAAGATGCCGGATTCCGACACCGACAAGGCCGTGCGCCTGGACGGACCGAACCGCCTCGGGTTTACCGATGAGTCC
>CALFMQ010000142.1 GCA_937879825.1 uncultured Phycisphaerales bacterium | reverse complement strand
GAGGGGTAGGGGAGGGTCTGTTTCTCGCTCCCTCCCCCGCCGCCGGCGGGGGAGGTGTCACGCCAAGGGCGTGACGGAGGGGGTTCCCTATCTGTGATCTGTGCTCTGTGCTTTGTGCTTTAACTCCCCACCTCCCGAATCCCGCCGCGGATACCGATGTAAACTCCAGAAGATGCCCCGCTCGCTCGCGCACATCTGGCTGGCCCTCATCGTGGCCCTCGGGCAGTTCATGCCCCTCCACGCGGCCGTCACGCGCACCCACGCATCCGCCAGCACCGCCGCCCCCGACGACTGCTGCGCCGGCGCGTGCTGCTGCGGCGACACATCCATCTGCCCCTGCTACATCGCCCCCGATCCCGAGCCGCTCCCCGACGATCGCCTCCACGCCCCGGCCCCGTCGCGCGACGCCGATCACTTCCGCGCCACGCTCGACGCCCAGTGGCTCACCGTCGCGCACCCCGTCATCGAACGCCGCGAGGCGTTCCCCGTCACGCGCGCCGAAGCGCCAAGGCGTGACCCCTCAATCAAAACGCAGACACTCCTGAGCGTCTGGCGGAACTGAGCGACGCCCCGCCGCCGCGCCCCCGTTGCGCGCCGATGGCGACGCACCAGAGCGCACTGTCGCCATCGTCGCAACAAGTTCAACCCACCGACAACACTCTTTTCAGGAGTTATTCCCATGCGTTCATTGCATGTCGCATTCTGCGTGATCTCGTCCGCGGCCCTCATCGGCTGCGCATCCTCCAACAACACCTCAACCGCCGACGCATCGGGCGGGTCAACCATGGCCCAACCGGAACGCGGCTCAGGAGTCAGCCCCAAGACCTACCTCACCGACTTCCGACCCATCAACGACGACACGGCCAACATGACGGTCCACGGGCTGGGGTGCCCCCTCTGCGCCGAGAACATCTCCAAGACCCTCGCCAATGTGCCGGGCGTCCGTGACTCCTCCATCGATCTCGCCACCGGCCTGGTCACCGTCAACTTCACGGGCGATGCCCATCCCTCGCGCGCGGCGCTCGCCAAGTCCATCGTCGACTCGGGCTTCACGCTCGTGAACATCCGGG
>CALFMQ010000141.1 GCA_937879825.1 uncultured Phycisphaerales bacterium | reverse complement strand
TCCTGCCGATCGGCCGTCGCGCCGCGCTATGTCGAGATGCTCGATAAGGTCTGCACGCAGATGCACTGGAACGGCGAGGCGTTCCGCGGCTACCGGTGCCGGATCGAGTACCCGATCTACGGCGCTCAGGTGACGATGCTCTTCGACCCGCCCTCGCAATAAGCCCGAACCAATCGGGCGAATCGCTCGCCCCGCTCCTCGTAGTTCGTGAACTGATCCCACGAGGCGCACCCCGGCGAGAGCAGCAGCACCGCTCGCTGCTCACCGATCGCGCTCATGGCTCTCTCGACCGCCGCGTCCAGCGTGACGCATTCGTGCGCCACGCCGCCGGCTTCCCGGATGCGCCGGGCGATCTCCGGGCCGGTGGCGCCGATGGTGTAGACGCCGGCGCAGCCGGAGGCGGCTTCGATCATCGGGGCGAGGTCGATCTTCTTGTCGTAGCCGCCGCAGATCAGGTGGATGTGCGCGCGCCCGACCTCCCCAGTCTCGTCGAATGCGCGCACGGCCAGGGCACATGCCTCGGGCGTCGTGCATTTTGAGTCGTTGAATGCGCGGAAACTTCCGTCAACTTCAACCAGCTGCAAGCGATGTGGCAACCCTTCAAACGTCGAAAGTGACGCGTGCGCGCGCCCGCAGTCGATGCCGGCGGCGGCGGCGGCCTGAATCGCTACGGCCGCGTTGACGCGGTTGTGCGCACCGGGGAGGCGCGGGTGGCACTCGCCGACCATCGTGTGATCGAACAGCCGCATGCGCCTGGTGCGCTCGTGATTGGTGATGTGGAGCGTGACGCCGGTGCCGACGATCGCCGTGTCGGCGTCGCTCAGCGGCTCGAGGATTCGGAGTTTGGACTCGGCGTAGTGCGCCATGTCGGCGTGCCAGTCGAGGTGGTTGGGCGCGATGTTGGTGATGACGGCGATGCCGGGCGCCCACGCGGGCGCGCCCGGATAGCCGACGCCTTTGCCGAGCCAATACAACTGCGCGCTGGAGAGTTCGAGGACGACCCAGTCGTCGGGTGTGATGTTGTCGAGTTCGCAGAGCAGTGAGCCGCCGATGTTGCCGCCGAAGTGGACGGTGCGTCCGTCGGCCTTGAGGATGTGCGCGATCATGGCGCTGGTGGTGGACTTGCCGGCGGTGCCGGTGACGCCGATGACATGGGCGCGGTTGGGGAGCCGTTCGCAGAGCAATCTGATTTCGGTGGTGATGGGCACGCCCGCGGCGGTCGCGGCGCGGAGGAATCGGTTGTCCCACGGTTTGGGGACGGCGGGGTTGGCGACGACCAGATCGGTGTTGGTGAAGTCCGAGACGTTGTGCTCGCCGAGGCGCAGTGTGACGGATCCGGCGTCGATGAGTTCGCGGAGTTGATCGAGTGAGCCGGCGAGTTTGTCGGCGGGCTGGAGGTCGGTGAGCAGGACATCGGCGCCGTGGGCGCAGAGGAAGCGTGTGACGCCGACGCCGCCGCCGAAGCGGCCCAGGCCCATGACGGTGACGCGTTTGCCTTCGGGTTCGATCATGAAGCGGACTCCGTCCCGGCGGATGATTGTATGCGGGAGGGTATGCTGCGGGGATGAGATCGACACGACGCCTGGTGGTTTACGCGGCGGGATTGATGGCGGCAATGACTTCCAATCTGATGGCGGGCGACCCGGAGCGGGGCGATCTGCCGGCCGGTCGGCCGCCGGTGGATTACGAGCGACTGACGCTCAATCAGTCGGTGGCTCGTGTTCGCGAGAACTTGCGCGTTGATGAAAGCGGGCGGCAGGTTCGCGATGAGGTCCGGCGTCCACTGGCACTCCGCGAGACACTCGAAGCGCTTTGTGCGTTCGGTACTCGGCACACGCTCTCGGATACGGAGTCGGAGGAACGAGGGATCGGCGCGGCACGGCGTTGGGTGGCGGATCGGTTCCGCGAAGCGGGCGAGGGTGTCGTCGTGACGCTCGAGTCGAACCTGGTGCGGGGCGGGGAGCGGCGGATTCCGCGGGATG
>CALFMQ010000140.1 GCA_937879825.1 uncultured Phycisphaerales bacterium | reverse complement strand
TTCGGTGGTAAGAACGGGCATGCTCAATCGTGAAGAAATCATTGGGGCGCTCGAGACCGGGCTGGGGGCGCGGGAGGTGTTTCGGGCGGCGTGGCTGGGGGGGAGTGACGCCAATGGACGGGCGGACGCCATGTCGGACATTGATGTGTTCTTTGTCTATCCGGCGGGGCGGCTGGATGAGGCGGAGCGCGCGTTTGATGAGGTCGTCGCGTCGATCTCACCGGTTGCGATTCGGTATCGCATGCCCGAGCCGGCGTGGCATGGGTCGCGGCAGGTGTTCTATCAACTTGAGAACGCGCCCGAGTGCCTGATGATCGATTGGCTGGCGGTGGAGGCGGGGAAGGATCATCCGTGGCTGGAGCGCGAGCGGCATGGAACGCCGCGGGTGCTCTTTGATCGGGATGGGCTGATCAAGCCCAATTCGGTGGATCGCGCGGCGATCGATGAAGCGGTGAGGCGGAAGGTCGAGGAGTTGCGATTGCGATTCCCGCTGCTGCGGCATCTGGCGGCGAAGCAGGCGGCGCGCGGGTTGCCGGTGGATGGGGCGTACTTCTACCAGGCGCTGGTGCTGCGGCCGTTGGTGGACATGCTGCGCTGCGCGCACGCGCCAGAGCGGCATGACTTTGGGTTTCGGTATTTGCGGGATGACCTGCCGCGGGAGGTGTACGAGCGGGTGTGCCGGCTGGCGTATCCGAGGGGGGCGGAGGAGATTGAGCGGATGACGGGGGAGGCGGCGGAACTCTTCTCGGGAGCCCTCGCGGCGTGGGATCGACGGGTGGAGCGGCGCAGCGCCGATGGATGATGAGAAAGGCCTACGAGCCGGACTCAGCGCCGGCGTCGATGAAGACATCGACGATCTGGCCGGGATAGAGCGTGGGGGCGTCGGGCGCGGGCTCGGCGACGAAGACGACTTCGACGACGCGCGTGTCGATGAGTTCGGTTGATGCGCCGGTGATCTGCTGCTTGGGGCGCGCGAGGGGTTCGACGCGGAGCCACTGGAGGGGGATGGCGTCCTGGATTGGGCCGCGGACGCGGGCGATGGCTTGGGCGTGTGTGCGGAGAAGGGGTGTGTCTTCTTCATCGACCTGGGCGCGGACATGCAGTTCGCTGAGGTTTCCGATGATGAAGGGGGCGGTGGAGTCGCCGGGGATGGCGCTGGGGGAGGCGCTTGCGGCGGCGGCGTATTCGCCGGGCTCGATGTTGCGCTTGAGGATGGCGCCAGCGGAGGGAGCGCGGACGGTGAGGCGCGCGAGGCGCAGTTCGGCGGCGCGGACATCGGCTTTGCGGGCCTCGAGGTTGGCGCGGGCGACGGCGATGTCCTGCGACCAGGCGCCGGCCTTGACGCGGTTGAGGCGGGCGAGGGCGTTGTCGTAGGAAGCGCGGAGGGTTTCGACGAGGAACTTCTGGCGCCGGTACTCGTCGTCGCTGGCGCCGCCTTTTTCCATGGCTTCCGAGAGGGACTTGAAGCGATCTTCGGCGTCGGCGAGGCGCTCGCGCGCGCCGGCGACTTCGGTCTCGGCGGGCGGGATGTCTTCGGGGCGCGGGGATTGCTGGAGGCGTTCGAGTTCGGCCTGGGCGGCGTTGACGGCGGCGCGGGCGCGGATGAGTTCGGCTTCGATGGGGACGCCATCGAGTCGGAAGAGTGGCGCGCCGGCGTCGACATGGTCGTTGACCTGCGCGAAGACTTCGACGACGCGGCCGGGTTCGGGGGCGGCGACTTCGACGACGCGATCGGCGGGTTCGACGATGCCGATGGCGACGATGGCGCGGGCGT
>CALFMQ010000139.1 GCA_937879825.1 uncultured Phycisphaerales bacterium | reverse complement strand
CCCGGCACCCGATCCCATCCAGAACCCGCATCGGGTCCCCCCGCTCGACCCCGCCCGTGGGAATCCCCAGGATCGTCCACCGCGCCCGATCGCCCTCCCCCGACCCCGTGAGCCACGCCGCACCCACATCCTCCGGCCAGCGCAGCATCACTTCGCCGACGGACATCCCGCCCAGCACCCCGCCAATGCCCGACCTCTCACCCGCGATCCGCGTCACGCCCCGATGGTACGCCGACCGCGATTCCGCCCCCCTCGCGCCCGGCGGAAACTTTTCTTCAACTTCATCGAATATCCGACCCGCCGAATCGGTTCGCCTCCCGGATACGAACACAACCCTCGGACGCTGAGGCGATTTCCTCCACGCTCCAGTGACCGAGAACGACGATCTCCACGTCCCTCACGAGACACCCGCGCCGGGGTAATCCCTGGTGCCGGTGTTTGCCTTTCAGCCCGCCGAGCCGCCGCTCACCGCGTCGCCGGCTGGTCATCCAGCACCGTCTCGAGGTCCGGCAACGGCGCAAGCCCGTACCCCGCCCGCAACCGGTTCTGCGCCGCCAGGTCCGACGCCCGCGTCGAGAGCGGCACCTCCGTCACATCGCCGTCCGCTTCCACGGCCCACCAGGTCGTGCTCGAACCGAACGGACCCGCATTCGACGGAGGCGGGACCATCACCGCGATCCAGAGGTTCGGATCGGTGCTCGGCGTGATCCCGTGCCAGGTGAACACGAAGTCGCCCACCCGGTGCGCGATCACGCCCGACGGCAGCGCATCGATCGCCTCCCGCACCAACGCCGGATCGGACGCAAACTCGCCCAGCGCATGCCCGTTCACCTTCGCGCCATACTCGCGCGCAGGGTCGCCCCCCGACACCATCGTCGCCGCGTTCAGCGCCCCGCCGCCCATCAACTCCACGCCGTGCACCGGGAACTGCCCGCCGCGCTGCTGCATCCGGTAGGAAGCAACCGTCCCCGCCAGCGCCATCGCCGAGAACTCATCCATCCGCGAGTTCGCTCGCGTCATCGCAGCCGTCGCCGCCGTCCGCGCCGTCGCCACCGCGCCGAACATCACAACGAAAAACAGCGTCGCGATCGCAGCCACCAGCACCAGCGGCGGCGCGATCGTCGCCAGCGTCGCGCGCAGCCCGCTACACCCGTGCAGCGCGTGCATCGCCAGCACCGACGAAACCATCCACCAGATCATCGCCGGATACTGAAGCAGGTACGGCCCTAGGCACGGCACCGCGATCAGCAGCATCGGCCCGCTCGTCAGGCACAACGCCGAAACCGTCTGCCCGATCGTCACCCGCTCCCGACCGATCCCGCCGATGAACCAATGCGTCAGCGCGCCCCAGATCGCCACACCGATCAGCCATCCCAGGATCGACACGCCGACAACAACACCGATCCCCAAAAGCCCGCCGCCCACCGCCGCGCCGCCGCCGCCCCGCCCCATCGCCAGCGGCAGCATGAACAGCAGCACCAGCGCCCCCACGCCGAAAACCAGACTCACAATATTGATCAACATCCCGAATCCCAGCGCCGACGACGCCGAGGTCTGCTCCGTGATCCCCCGCCCGACTTCCTGCGGCCGCGTCATCCCCCATCCCACCTGTCCGAAGAACCGCGAGAAGAAACCCCGCTCCTCATTCCCCCAGGGCAACCGACGAACCTCCGTCATCTTCTCGTCGATCCCCTCGCGGGGCAGCAACACCATCTCGTCCATGTCAATGAACCGGCGGCAGTTCCGGCACTCAAAGGCCCGCGGCTCCAGATGACCGTTCGGCGCCGTCCCGAAGTACTGCTGGTCGCAATGCGGGCAGCAGAACCGCACCGAGTTCAGGTTGAACTCGTAGTCGCTCGGCGCAAAGCCGCTCCCGCACTCCGGGCACACACGAGAGCGAATCGTCCAAAGCGGATACTCACAGGTCTTGCAGCGCAACGCTCAAACCTCTCTTCGTTAACTCCAGCGACCGATCTCTTCGCCGACACGCCGCTTGCTGAGCCAGAACAACACGAAGAGCGGAAAGGCGATGCTCACCAGCAGGATCGGCAGGTTGTACGAGATGAGGGAGGAATAAAGCTCC
>CALFMQ010000138.1 GCA_937879825.1 uncultured Phycisphaerales bacterium | reverse complement strand
GGATGTGGGTTCAATTCTATGCACACGAGCTTCCGGCATGAATATCGGAGGAGACATCACGGGCGATGTGGTGCTTACTCCGAATACAAGCGGCGTAAAGTACTCCGGCTTTTCCGAAAACAGCATTGTGCATGGTGATATCCTTGGTGACTTCATCGTGGCCACGGTAGCGGCCACAACAGGTATTGGCACAATTCAGAGCTTGACGGTAGAAGGATCCGTAGGATCGCCTTCAAATCTCGTCTTCTTCTCGGCAGACGGGAAGATCAAAGATGTAACGGTTGGCTCCCTGAATGCTGTTGTAGTGAACACATCTCTTGGTCCCGTCGGCAAGATTGATGATCTGGTCGTGACAGACGACAATAGTGAGGATGGCGTCTTTCGCGGATTGATTTCTGTCGACGATCTTGTTCAAGATTCGGGCGATCCTTCGACGCTTTCGTTCGAAGGAGGAATCGCAGCCGGTTCAAAGATTCTGCTCAAAGACGCGCTTCTCAACGGATCAGGGGAGATTATCGTTCCGACGGGTGGATTAGATGGGCAGATCATCATCGGTGCGGACGGCAGCGCTGGCACTTGGACCGGGCCGGTCGATGTTGGTGCGACGACACTCGCCCCGGTCTATTCAAATACTGCGTCGTCTCTCGGTGGCGGCAGCGTGGGGCGCGTGCCGTTCGAGCCGCACCGCACGGACTCTGATCCCGTGCTCGGTGAGAACAAGACTTTTAGCACTTCCACAGTGATGCCGTCGTATGAGATTCGTCACTACGGTCCCGTCACCTTCGACGATCAGGCTAGCCCATCACACGTACCGATCATAATCGAGAAGAAGTCATTGGCGGGCTCTGACTGGCTTGATGTGACGAGCGAGTGGGCGTTCGATTACGCGGTGAACTCGTCCAACGACACCATTATTGACATGGACGCGACGACCGGTGCGCACTACCGCAACGGCTTCGAGTACCGCTTCGTCGCTGAAACGAGCACGAGCAACATGGGGGCGCTGTATTGCGATCTGGGATTGACCACTGATCCTGTGGTCGCTGTATACCCAACGGATACATGGTTTACCGTGGGATCGGCATGTCCGTGGGACATCGACAACAGTTGCACGGTCGATGTCGATGATCTGAATGTCGTGCTCGCTGAATGGGGCTTGGATAACAGCAACAATCTCGCCGGGGATGTGAATGGTGACGGCGAGGTCAATGTTGATGATCTGAATCTTGTTCTTGGTAACTGGGATACAGCGTGTACAGGATGCACGACGAGCCTCATGGGCGGCGGTGGCGAGTCGTTCATGATGTCCGGCTACTCCGCGGGTGATCTGCTGGTGTCCGAACTCGGGTATGCGACGGTCGAAGACTTCTGTGCCGATCTCGCGGAGATGGACAGCGAGGAGCAGGAGTTGATGCTCACAGCGCTGGGTGTAGCTGCATCTGAATAACTCCGCCCCCTCTTCACCCCCGCGTTCACGACTTTCATCTCACGCTCTCCCAAAGGGAGGGCGTTTTTCATTTCCCCCCCTCCCCCGCAGCTTGCGCCGGGGGGCTGGCATGGACGATGCGCATCAGGTGGTTGTCACTTCCACTTGATGTTGCAGCCGATGGAGGGCTTCTGGTTGTCGCTCGGCTTGTTGCCGGCGAGGACGGCGTCGAGGGCGGCGCGGATGTCCTTGCCGGTGACGGGCTTGTTGTTGCCGGGTCGGGAGTCGTCGAGTTGGCCGCGGTAGACGAGTTTCTTGTTCGCGTCGAAGACATAGAAGTCGGGCGTGCAGGCGGCGCTATAGGCGCGGGCGACTTCCTGGGTTTCGTCGTAGAGGTAGGGGAAGGTGTAGCCGGCGGCTTTGGCTTCCTGCTTCATGCGGTCGGGGCCGTCCTGCGGGTAGTTGGCGACATCGTTGGAACTGATAGCGATGCAGCAAACACCCTTGGGGGCGTAGTCGCGGCCGATGCGTGCGAGTTCGTCGCGGACATGGACGACGAAGGGGCAGTGGTTGCAGATGAACATGATGAGGAAGGCCTTGCCCCGGAGGTCGGCGAGGCGGACGGTCTTGCCGGAGACGGTGTCTTGGAGGGCGAAGTCGGGGGCCTTGGTGCCCAGTTCGACCATGGTTGACTCTGTGGCTGCCATCGCTCACCTCCTTGTCACCGCTCATCCACCGGATGGCGCAGTTGTTGCGTGTGTGGTTGCCGACGATTACCTTTGGGGGCGTTCGGCACGGATCGCTGAACGGATGGTAGCCGCTACGATCGGGGCGAGACATGATGCCCCGGTAGCCCGGTCACGGAGATGGACCCATGGCTCACAAGGCCGCGCATGTCAATGGCGCTGCGCACGCACGGGAACAAGTGGTTGAACATGAGCGCACGCCCGCGGCGCTGCGGGTTCGCGAGGCGATTCTGCGGACGCTACCGCTGGAGGATCGGCTGCTGGTCGTGCTGTGGTATGCGGAGCGCTTGAATGTGCGCGAGATCTCGCAGGTCCTGGGCGTGCCCGAGGCGCAGGTGATGCGGGCGCACGACCGGATTGTCTCGCAGCTGCACGCTGTCGCTGCGTGATGTTTGTTTGTCGGGGGCGTCCTTGATGGGCGTGAGCGTGACCAGCGCGCGGGTGCCGGCGGGGAGTTTGTCTGGGTTGGGGAGATCGACCCATACGAGGCGCCTGCTGGAGGCGGAGTCGGCGACGGCGGCGATGTGCGAGACGACGCCCTGTCGCCAGTTGCCGATCTCGTCTTCGTTGATCTGGAGTTGGACCCACGCGGCGTCGCCACGCTGGAGGGTGAGGGTGCGGTCGGTGGGGATGAAGACCTCGACGCGGAGGGGGTTGGTGACGACGATGCGGACGGCGGTCTCGAGGGCTTCGAGGGACTCGCCCTCGGCCACCTTGACTTCTTCGACGACGCCGGTGATGGGCGAGCGGAGTTCGTAGCGGGTGAGTTCCTGCTCGCCCCGCGCGAGTTGGATGAGGAGTTCGTCGCGCTGCTGCTGGGCGAGGTTGAGTTCGAGTTCGGCCAGCCGCGTGCGGAGTTCGGCCTTCTGGACTTCCATCGCGCCGGCGGCGTCGTCGGCCCGGAGGTCGCGGACGATCTTTTCTTCGACCTTGGCCATGTCGAGTTTGGCCTGCGCGGACTCGACGCCGAGTTTGCTCTCGGCGCGGAAGCGGAGGAGATCGACCTGGGCGCGGGCGGACTCGTCGTCGAGGCGGATGAGGGGGGCGTTTTGCTCGACGGGGTCGCCGGGATCGACGAGGACCTGGGATACGAGGCCGCCGAC
>CALFMQ010000137.1 GCA_937879825.1 uncultured Phycisphaerales bacterium | reverse complement strand
ATCGCGCGACACCTACATCAAGGTAATGACCGACGGCTTGCTGCTCTCCGAGACGACGAGCGACCGCGATCTGCGCCGCTACGACACGATCATTGTCGATGAGGCGCACGAGCGATCGCTCAATATCGACTTCCTGCTCGGATATCTCCGTCACCTGCTGCCCCGCCGGCCCGATCTCAAGCTGATCATCACCTCGGCGACGATCGACCCGGAGCGATTCGCCGAGCATTTCGACGGGGCGCCGATTATTTCGGTATCGGGGCGTACCTATCCGGTCGAGATGCGGTACCGCCCTCCCGAGTCGGACGATCCGGAGCAACGCGACCTCGATATCAACGACTCGATCATCGCGGCGGTGGATGAACTCTCGTCGCACGACTCCGGGGATATCCTCGTCTTCCTCCCGGGCGAACGCGAGATTCGAGAGGCGACCAATGCGATGCGCAAGCACCGCTTCGCGGGACAGGGCGTCACCGAGATTCTCCCGCTGTACGCCCGCTTATCGAACGAAGAGCAGTCGCGCGTCTTCGCGCCGCACAAGGGGCGGCGGGTTGTGCTGGCCACCAATGTCGCGGAGACCTCGCTGACGGTTCCGGGGATACGCCACGTCGTCGACACGGGCCTGGTGCGCCTGAGCCGCTATTCGCCGCGGACGCGCGTGCAGGGGCTCCCCATCGAGCGGGTGTCCCGGGCGAGCGCCGACCAGCGTGCCGGTCGATGCGGGCGCGTCGCGCCGGGTGTGTGCATCCGTTTGTATCAGCAGAAGGAGTACGACGAGTCACCGCGCTACACGGATCCCGAGATCCTGCGCACGGGCCTGGCGAGTGTGATCCTGCGGATGGCCGACCTGCGTCTGGGCGCTGTGGATCGGTTCCCCTTCATCGATCCGCCGGCGGCCCGACTGATCCGCGACGGCTACGACACGCTCTACGAACTCGGGGCGATGACCGAGCGCCGCGAGCTTACCGAGATCGGCCGGCGGCTGGCGAAACTGCCCATCGAGCCGCGGCTCGGGCGGATGCTCCTGGCTGCGGAGTCGGAGGGCTCGCTCACCGAGGCGCTTGTGATCGCCTCGGCGCTCTCGATTCAGGACCCGCGCGAGCGGCCCGCAGACAAACGCGAACAGGCGGATGCGGCCCACGCGGAGCACTCGCACGAGGACTCGGATTTCCTGACGCTGCTGGCGTTGTGGAACACGTATCACGACAAGGCCCGCCATCTTTCGTCCAACAAGCTCAAGAAGTGGTGCCGCGATCGCTTCCTCTCGATGTTCCGGATGCGCGAGTGGCACGACATCCACTCACAACTGAAGTCGATGATGACGGAGCACGGGGGCCATCTCAACACCGAGCCCGCATCGTATGACGCCGTCCACCGCGCGCTGCTTGCGGGATTGCTCTCCGGTGTGGCGCGGCTCGATGAGCGGGGCGAGTACGAGGGCACGCACGCGACACGGTTCTTTATTCACCCCGGGTCGGGGCAGTTCTCGGCGCGTCCGAAGTGGATCGTCACCGGCGAACGCGTCCGGACGACCAAGCTGTACGCGCGGATGGTGGCGCGGATCGACGCGTCGTGGATCGACTCGGTCGGCGCGCACCTTGTCAGGAAGTCGCACTCCGAACCGTCGTGGGATGAGGAGCGCGGCGGCGCGTTCGTGCTGGAGTCGAGATCGATCCTGTCGCTTGTGTATTCGGAGAGTCGGCGCGTCGCGCTCTCCTCCATCGATCGGACCAAGGCGCGGACGATGTTCATCCATCACGCCCTCGTCGAGGGTCAATGGGGCCAGCACCCGCCGTTCCGAAAGCACAACGATCGCGTCATCGCCGAGGTCCGCGAGGATGAGGCGCGGATGCGCCGGCGCGACCTGCTGATTGACCCCGCGCGGCTTGAGGCCTTCTACGATCGGCGGATCCCTGCGGACGTGTGCGATGCGCCGACCTTTGAGAAGTGGCGGTCGCGGATCGAGCGGACCCATCCGAAGCTGCTCTACATGGGGCGCTCCGATATCGTCCCGGATGACGCGGGAAGCGTGGACGAACGCGCATTCCCGAAGCGCGTGCGCGCGGGCTCGACGGAACTGGCAGTGGATTATCGCCATGACCCGGGAGCGCCGGCGGACGGCGTGACGATTCGCACGCCTGTCGCGGCGCTGGGGAACATTGATGCGGCCACGGCCGACTGGCTGATCCCCGGTCTTGTGCGCGATCGCGCGGTCGAGTTGATCAAGTCGCTCCCCCGGGCGATTCGGTCGGCCGTCGGGCCCGCGCCCGACGCCGCGGAGTTGTTCCTTTCGTCCGGCCCGGCGCGCGACGTGCCTCTCACCGAGTCGCTCGAGCGGTTTCTGCGCCAACTCACGGGTCTTGAGATCCCCGCGGGCGTGTGGTCGGGCGTCGAACTGCCCCAGCATGTTCGCCCGCGATTCGAGGTGCGGGACGAACAGAACCGCACAATCGCGGAGGGACGGGACCTCGCCCGCCTGAAGTCGGACCTCGCCCAGCGGATCCGATCGAGCGTCGTGAGGGCCGGGGGCGAGACGCTCGCATCGAAGTCGTACACCGACTGGACCTTCGACGACCTGGCGGAGTCCGTCGAGGTCGGGCAGGGCAAGGCGAAGGTGCGCGCCTTCCCGGCCCTGATCGACAAACGCGACGCCGTCTCGATCGAGCTGCTCGAAACGGCGACATCATCGGCGCGAGCGCACGCGCTGGGCCTGCGGCGTCTCTACGAGTTGAAGTGCCGACGCGAGATCAAGTACCACCTCGATGTGAACCCGCAGACTCAGAAACTCCGCGTGCGGTTCGCCCCGCACGGCAGCGCCGGAGAACTGCGTGACCAGCTGGCGCTGCTCGTGTGCGCGCGGGTGTTCTCGACGGAGACCAGACCGACACGCCTGCGCGGCGAGTTCGAACAACGCCTCGACCGTGAGTGGCACCGGATCGGCGATGAGACGGAGGCGGCGTGCACGATCGCGCACAACACACTGACGCTCGCGCACGATCTGGACATGGCCTTGTCATCGAAGTTGCCCGCCTCGGCGCAGCGCGCAGCGCCCGAGATCGCGGCGCACCGGAAGCTTCTTCTGCGCGGGCGGATGTTCTCCGATCCGCCATCATCGATCGTCGCGCAGTTCCCGCGGTATCTGCAATGCGATCTCACGCGTCTCGATCGGCTCCGGCACGGCAAAGCGGAACTGGATGCGCGTCGGGCGGAGGAGTTCACGCCCCGCTGGGACCGGCTCATGGCGGTGATGTCGGCGGAGCACGAGGACACGCAGGCCGGCGAGCACCTGCGCGTGTACCGATGGATGCTGGAGGAATACCGCGTGCAGGTGTTCGCGCCCGAACTCGGCACGGCGATGGCCGTGTCTCCAAAGAAGATCGACGAGCAGTGGGACCGGATCGTTCGCGCGGCGCAGGGCTGAGTCTGGCGGTACGCTATCACCCAATGAATCACGGAGTGCACGCATGACCCGACCCGTCACATTGTTCACCGGCCAGTGGGCCGATCTCCCGCTCGAAACGCTCGCGAAGATGGCCGGCGAATGGGGGTACGACGGCCTGGAACTCGCGTGCTGGGGCGATCATTTCGAGGTCGACCGCGCCCTGAGCGAGGACGGGTATTGCAAGGGTCGCCATGACCTGCTCGCCCGGCACGGCCTCAAAGTCCTGGCGGTCTCCAATCATCTGACGGGCCAGTGTGTGTGCGATCGCATCGACGAACGCCACAAGGCCATCGCGCCCGAGCGCGTGTGGGGCGACGGCAAGCCGGAAGGCGTGCGGACACGCGCGGCCGAGGAAATGAAAGCCACGGCGCAAGCGGCGGCCCGACTTGGCGTGGAGGTTGTCAACGGATTTACGGGGTCGTCGATCTGGGGCGACTTTTACTTCTTCCCCCCCACCCCCGACACGATGATCGAAGCGGGATACCGGGACTTCGCGGCGCGATGGACGCCGATTTTTGATGTGTTCCAGAAGGTCGGCGTGAGGTTCGCGCTGGAGGTCCATCCGACCGAAATCGCGTACGACATCCCGACGGCCAAGCGGTCGCTCGAAGCCGTCAAGAACCATCCCGCGTACGGCTTCAACTTCGACCCCTCGCACTTCTTCTGGCAGGGGATGGAGGCGCACCGGTTCATCGACGCGTTCCCGGATCGAATCTTCCATTGCCACATCAAGGACTGCGCCCGGACACTCGACGGCACCAACTCCATCCTCGGTTCGCACCTCGCGTTCGGACACCCGGCACGCGGATGGGACTTCCGCTCGCCGGGGCGTGGGCACGTCGAGTTCGAGGAGATCATCCGCGCACTCAACCGGGCCCGGTACGAGGGGCCCCTCAGCGTGGAGTGGGAGGATGTCGCGATGCTCCGGGAGGACGGCGCGGCCGAGGCGGTCGGCTTTGTGCGCTCCATGGACTTTCCGCCGTCGCACGCCGCGTTCGACGCGGCATTCTCGGAGTGACCGTTACTCCGGCTTGATCTCGATCCAGCGCAGATCGCGGTACTCGATCACGCTGCCCGGATTGTGCGTCTGCAGCGCGATGCGTCCCGAGTCGAAGTTATCGAGGCGCGCATCGACCACGGGGATGCCGTTGATCCAGGTGCGGATGTGATCGCCTTCGGCGCGGATGCGGTAATCGAACCACACCTCGTCGCGCGTGAAGCACCCCCGTCCCTCGTAGGGGGGCGCCGTGTGCGCACGGTCGTAGATGCACCCCGTGAAGTTCACGGGATCGTCATTGTCCACCTGCGCTTCGTACCCGGTGGGCCACGAGTCGGGGTTGTCCTTGTTCGGCACGGTACGGAAATACAGCCCCGAGTTCCCCTCCACGCTCACCTTGACCAGTGCGCGAATCTCGATATCGCCCGGCAGTTCATCGGTAAAGAGGTGCCCCGGACCGTCGCGCCCGATGATCGTGCGCCCGCTCCCCTCCCACGCCCCGCCGCCCTTGCGCATCATCGAGTCGTTGAGCACTACTGGTGTCATGCCGGTCGGCTCGGGATCGGTTGAGAGGTCACGAATCTTGATGTTGCGGAAGCGCACGGCGTGCCCGTGATCCTGCAGCGCGATGTACCCCGTCGTGGCGCGAGCGTTCATCGGGAGCGGGCTTTCGGGCGAGCGGAAGTAGCCGCGGGAGTCGATCTTCTCACCGGCGTGGATGCGGACGCCGTTGAGCCACACATTCAGTGTGTCGCCGACGAGCATGATGCGGTAGGAGTTCCACTGCCCCGGTGGATTGACTGCCATGGCGCTGGGCGCGATCGCTTCGTACACGGCGCCGCAGTTGTGGACATCGGGCTCTTGCCCGTGCGTGTCGAGAATCTGGATCTCCATACCCGTGAAAGCGGGGTCGCCGTCGGAGGAGCCGCGGACTCCGACGCCCGAGTTGGCGCCCGGGGGCAGGAAAAAGTCCAGCGTGAGTTCGAAGTCGCGGTACATGCGGTCGGTGCGGAGCCACCATCCCTCGCCCGGCTTGGCGACGAAGAGTTCATTGTCGCCGTTCACCGCCCACGCTTCGGGGTTGCCGCCGGACATGGTCCATCCGGTCAGATCGTGCCCGTTGAAGAGCAGCGCCCAACCGGCGTCGCGCTCGGCCTGGCTCAGGGTCGGGGCGGCCCCCATCGACGACCGGCTCGCGAGGCACAACACGACCATGACCACGACAAATCGCCATCCACGCATGGGAAACCTCCACCGCCAAGCGTCCGGCGAAACGCCCGTCGTGTCAACCGGTAGGGTCACGCTCTGGCCCCCCCTGCTCCCGTGTACCTTGTTGGGCCCGAAACCGGTCAGGAGTACACGATGTTGAAGACCCGCCGCCCATGGTTGCTCGCACTCACCGCAGTGTTGCTCGCCTCGCCCGTCTTCGCGGGTGACGACAGCGAAGCAGAGGACAAGAAGTGGGACATCGAGCACCCCCCCTACCCGACCTTCGAGCAATCCATCGAAACGACGACGGGCACGTGGATGAGTCTGGATGTCTCGCCGGACGGCCGCTCGATCGCGTTCGACCTGCTGGGTGACCTGTACACCATGCCGATCGCGGGCGGCGAGGCGACGCGGATCACCTCGGGCCTCTCCTGGGACATGCAGCCCCGGTTCTCACCCGACGGCGCCTGGATCGCATTCACTTCCGACCGCACCGGCAAATCGGATAAGGCGGGGGACAATATCTGGGTCGTACGGGCCGACGGTTCCGATCTGCGCCAGATCACCGACGAGTCGTACCGCCTGCTCAACGGTCCCGCGTGGCACCCTTCGGGCGACTACATCGTCGCGCGGAAGCACTTCACGAGCCGACGCTCGCTCGGCGCGGGCGAGATGTGGATGTATCACGCCTCGGGAGAGGCGAAGGGCGGCGTGCAACTGACCGAGAAGCCCACGGATCAGAAGGATGTGAACGAACCGGTCTTCTCGCCCGACGGCAAGTACCTGTATTACTCGCTCGACGCGACGCCGGGCCAGAACTTCGAATACGACAAAGACTCCAACGGATCGATCTACGCCATCAACCGACTCGACATCGAGAAGGGCGAGACGATCCGCCTGATCTCCGGGCCGGGCGGCGCGTGCCGGCCCACGCCCGCGCCGGACGGCAAGACGATCGCCTTCGTCCGGCGCGTCGGCCCCAAAACCGGCCTGCACCTGTACGACATCGCCTCGGGCGCCGTCACCCTCCTTTACGACGACCTCGAACGCGATATGCAGGAGGCGTGGGCGATTCACGGCGTGTACCCGGCGATCGCATGGACGCCCGACTCGAAATCGATCGTCTTCTGGGCGCGCGGAACGATTCATCGGATCGATACCGCGAGCAAACAGGTCTCGGATATCCCGTTCCATGTCGCCGACTCGCGCACCCTGGCGAAGCAGCAGCTCGTGCAGACGCCCGCGGCGCCGGACCTCTTCGATGTCAAGATGCTGCGCTCGGTTCGTGTGTCGCCCGACGAGACGCTCGCCGCCTTCCAGGCGCTGGGTCGCATCTATGTGCGTGAACTCTCATCGGACCGCACCTGGCAGCTCACCAATCAGGACGAGGACTTCGAGTTCTTCCCGTCCTTCTCGCGCGATGGCCGGTACATCGTGTACGTCGGTTGGAACGACCAGAAGCTCGCGCAGGTGCGCGTTTCGGCGGTTGACGGCTCGGAGCACTGGGCCGTGACATCCGAGCCGGGTCACTACATGGACCCGGTCTTCTCGCCCGACGGGCAGACAATCGTCTTTGTCAAGACGACCGCGGGCTATGTGCATTCGCCGCTGTGGGGCAATATGCCGGGCGTGTACGCCATCCCGTTGCGCGGCGGCGACTCCACGCTCATCACGAAGGACGGCGCGACGCCGCAGTTCGGCGCATCGAATGATCGGGTCTTCCTGACCCGCGCCAACTACGACAAGGACGCCGATAATCTGCAGCTTGTTTCGATCGGCCTCGATGGCAAGGACGAGTTCACGCACTACACGAGCACGTGGGCGACCGACTACGCGATCTCGCCCGACAGCGCGTGGGTCGCGTTCATCGAGCGATTCAACGTGCACGTCGCGCCGTTTGTGCAGACGGGCAAAACGATCTCGATCGGACCGGGCGCTCAGGGCCTGCCGGTGGCCCGGGCCTCGAAGGAAGCCGGGAGCAATATCCAGTTCTCCGGAGACTCCGCATCGCTCCACTGGTCGCTCGGACCGACGCTGTTTACGCGTCCGCTCTCCGATTGCTTCGCTTTCCTCTCCGGGGCGCACGAAGAACTCCCCGAACCCACCGCGGAGGGCGTCAACATCGGTTTCCAGGCCAGGCACGATCAGCCCCGCGGCTCGATCGCGCTCGTCGGCGGCGATATCGTGACGATGCGCGGTGACGAGATCATCCGCGACGGCGTGATCCTCATCGAACGCAACCGCATCAAGGCCGTCGGCACGCGAGAGGAGGTCGCCGTCCCATCCTTCGCGAAGGTCTACGATATCTCGGGCCAGGTCGTGTGCCCGGGATTCATCGACACACACGAGCACGGGCCGCAAGCAGAGAACAACATCACGCCGCAGCAGAACTGGGGCAACTTCGCGCGCCTCGCGTTCGGGATTACCGCGTTCCACGATCCATCGAATGACACCGAGGCGATCTTCGCGGCCGCCGAACTCCAGAAGTCAGGGCTCATCACCGCGCCGCGCATCTACTCCACCGGGACCATCCTCTACGGCGCGACCGGCTCGTTCAAAGCCGAGATCGACTCGCTCGAGGATGCGCTCTTCCACCTCCGCCGGATGAAGGCCGTGGGCGCGTTCTCGGTCAAGTCGTACAACCAGCCGCGGCGCGATCAGCGCCAGCAAGTCATGGAGGCGGCACGCCAGCTCGGCATGAATGTGGTGCCCGAGGGCGGCTCGACCTTCATGCACAACCTCACGATGATCGCCGACGGCCACACCGGCATCGAGCATACCTTCCCCGTCGAGATGATTTACGACGATGTGAAGCAGTTCTGGAAGGAGACAAAGGTCGGGTATTCTCCGACACTCGTCGTCGCATACGGCGGGCTCGGCGGCGAGAACTACTGGTACGACCACATGGACATCTGGGATCACCAGCGCGTGCTCTCCTATGTGCCACCCCAGATCATCAAGCCGCGCGCCACACGCCGCCTCCACGCGCCGGAGCACGACTACAACCACATCCGACAGGCGCGCATCTGCAAGATCGCCTACGACCTCGGGCTCACCGTTTCGCCGGGCGGGCACGGTCAGCTCAACGGCATGGCGACGCACTGGGAGATGTGGGGCTTCGAGCAGGGCGGCATGACGCCCATGGAAGCGTTGCGCTGCGGCACACTGCTCGCCGCGAAATACATCGGGATGGACGCCGACATCGGCACGATCGAGGAAGGGAAACTCGCCGATCTCGTCGTCTTCGACAAGGGCAAAGACCCCACGCAGAACATCCGCGAGACCGAGTTCATCCAGTACACCATCGCCAACGGACGCATCTACGACGCACGCACGATGAACCAGCTGGGCAACGAGCCGCACGAACGCAAGCCCATGTACTGGGACACGCCCGGGTTCTCCGTGCCGGCACCAGCGCACACGGACATCCATTGCCACGGGTGCGGGCACGCGGCCCTCGGGTCAACGAACTAGCCCGCGTTCTTCGCCGGCACCCACATCCCGACGGCCGCAATGAGACCCAGCAGCGTCGTGGCGCCCGCGGCCGCGAAGCCGCCGACCACGATGGCCCACGACATCGAGGCGTTGTCGCGCGCCAGCCACTGGCCGGCAAAGTCCGCGGCAAGCCCGAGGGCGCCGACCATCAGCAAGAAGCCGGTCACCCGCCGCGCCATCGGTGTGCACAGCGCCAACATCCCCAGCACGATCATCACGACCGACATCGACGGCGCGTGCGCATGCATCGACGCGGCCACGATCGCCTGCGAGTTGGGCAGCACCTCGCGTGCCACGGACAGTTTGGCGACATCGTCGTAGAACTCAAGCGGCACGCGTTGTCCGATCCCGGCACCCTGCGTCGAGGCACGCGCATGGCACGACAGACACGAACGATCGATGATCTCAGCGGGCGCCATATCCCCCAGATCAAAGTTGTCGTAATCGCGCCCCGGAGCCCCGCCATCGATCCAGGCGATCAGCGCGTCTTTCTCCGCCGGCGCCAGGCCCTCGGGATGCCCTCGCGTAAGCGCCGCGCGGAGGGGCGACTCCTGCTCGATGCCGTGATACGCCGCGGTGATGTCGTCGCGCGAGATGCCCTCGACGCCGTCGCGATTCTCGTAATGCCACAACAGGTGCACGCCGGCGACGAAATACCCCACGAGCATCGTCGCGATGAGCACCGTCAATCCGAGGCGCGCCATCACGCCCAGACGACTCAGTTGCGGCATTGCGGCGCTCATCCGAGCCCCGCCAGGTCTTCATCACGCACCGTGACGGGCAGCCCCTTCACCACCGCGCGATGCGCCAGAATCGCGACGACGGTCGCGCGCATGCCCTCGTCCGCCGTGCACACGGGCGGCTGGTTCTCGATGATCGAGCGGTAGAAGTCCTCGAGGCCGTAATAGAGGGAGTCGTTCGGAAGGCCGATGCCCTCCTTGAGCTTGCCCTGCGAGGCCAGCTTCGTCGCATCGGCGATGAGCGTGATGCCTTCGTCGTTGAAGTACTGCTGGCGGTTGGCGTACACCTCCCACCCCTGCGTCGGTGCGTCGGCCTCCTTGAACATCCACCCGTGCGTCCACGCGAGTTTGATGGTCGCGTTGGTGCCGTGCAGCACCTCGTAGCGCCCGCCGAACGAACTCGCCAGCGATGCCTGATAGTCGATGTACGACTTGTCCGACATGCCCAGCTGCACATGCACGGTGTCGTCTACACGCCGCCCGTCGTTGTGCAATCGGATCGAACCGGCGCCGCGGATGATCGACGGGTACCGGGTCGTGTACCACTGGAACACGTCGTACTGATGCACGCCCCACTCGCCCTCGAGCCCGAGGGACAGGTCCGGATCGAGGCGCCAGTTGAACGTCCGCTCGCGGTCGGCGTCCGAAGCGGGCACGCGCCACGAGGTCTTCCGGAAGTTCTGCGCCCGCAGCGCCACGACGTCGCGCACGGCATCCGAGCGGAAGAACGTCCGCGCCAGTTTGTAGATCGGGTTCGAGCGGGCCAGGAGACCCACCGCGAAGACACCCTTCGCGTCGCGGGCCGCGGCGGCGATCGCCTTGGCATCGTCGATCGTGTGCGCGATGGGCGCCTCGAGATACACATGCTTGCCGGCTTCGATGCACGCCCTGGCCGGCGCGACGTGCTCGTGCGTGGGCGTCGCGATGATGACCGCGTCGAAGTCTCGGGCCTTCTCAAGGAGGGCCTCGTGAGACGCGTAGACCGCGGCGTCCGGAGAGCGCCGCTGGGCCGCACCGAGCCGACGCTCATCGGCGTCGCACAGCGCCACGACCTTCACCGCCTGCAACTTCGCGAGTTCGCCCAGGATCGCCCGCCCCTGCTGCCCCATACCGATGACGGCGGTGCGGATCGGGTCGGACGATACGGGCGGGTCGGCCAACGCCAACTCCGAGAGCAGCGCCATCCCGGCGATGCCTCCCGCGGCCTGCATCATGAATGAACGACGATCAATTCCCGACATCGCTGCTCCCTCTCTCACGCCGCGCCCGCTCCGGCGAGACGATCCAATGTGTTCCGCTGATCCCGCCACACGCCGCCCGCTCGCACGGCGCTGCCCATAGTCATCGGCATACCACTCGGGCGATGCCCAAGAACGACCATCGACGTGGACCACGCGTCGCACAACGCCGCGGCCACACCGATCGACGGCCCGAACCGCATCCCGCACCACACCGCGGCGCATCGATCCAAACCGACCTCGCCGCCGCGCGGATCTAGAATGTGGTGCGTCCCGCTCGCTACCCGCCCGCTGGGTGACGACACCGAATACGCCGAGTCGATCAGGTCCCGACAGGGGGCGTCCCGATCGACGCCAAGAACAACGCGCCACGGCGTGCCCCGTTCATCCGCATATCCCAGCGCGACGCCCGAACTCGTTCCGCCGTGAATGAAAGCGTGCTCGATGCCGCATTCGCGCAACACATCGGCGGCGCGATCCAATGCAAAGCCCTTGGCGACCCCGCCGAGATCGATCGAAACGCCCTCGTGCGCGAAACGAATCGTTCGGGCCGACTCGTCCAGGACGACCGCGTCGAACCCCACCGGGCCGTCGCCGCCGCGGGGTCGGTCGTGCAAGCCGAGTCTTACCATCTCGCCGGCGATTGTTGGGTCGAATGCGCCGCCGGAGGATCGCCATACCTCTCGGCACAGCGACAACAGTGCAAACTGTTCCGCGTCGAGCTCGATCGCCCGCTCGTGCGCGTGCGTGTTGACGAAGCTCAGAAATGACGACTTGTCAAAGACGCTCAGGAGATCGTGCCAACGCTCGATCTCCGCCAGTGCCGCCTCGCCCGCCGCGCGTGCGTGCGCAACGTCACCGTGGCGAACGACGATCTCGAAGCGCGTTCCCATCGCGAAGGATGCCAGGCGAAGCGTTTCCGCCATCGTCACACTCGCTTGGCGGTCATCGTCGCCGGATCGAAGGTGTACGCATGCCCGTCGTCCATCGAGCGTGTCGCGAGATCGACGATGATCATGATCTTCAGGCCCATCTCGACATTGCTCTCCGGCTGGCGGCGCTCGCGGATGCACTTGATCCAGTCCGCACGGTGGCGGTCCTGATCGTTCGGCAACTCGAAGCGTTCTGACTCGATCTTGAGAGGATCGATGTCCTCGGCGAAAATCCGTTCGGGCCGCAGAACGCAA
>CALFMQ010000136.1 GCA_937879825.1 uncultured Phycisphaerales bacterium | reverse complement strand
TCACGATCATGTTCGTCCTCACGCTCCTCGTCGTCATCGCGCGCATCGTCTTCGGCGTCGAGCCCGTCTCCCTCCCCATGCTCATCGTCTCGATGCTCTGCGCCACCGCCTGCTTCGTGGGCATCATGATGCTCCTCTCCGTCATCGGGCGCACCGAAGCCGCGGTAGGGGGCATGTCATGGGCCGTCCTCCTCATCTTCGCGATGTTCGGCGGCGCCATGATCCCCGCCGACTTCATGCCGAAATGGATGCAAGGCGTCGCCAAAGCAAGCCCCATCTACTGGGCTATCCAATCCTTCGAAGGCCCAATCTGGCGCGGCCTCGCGATCAACAAAATGACCCAGATCTGGGCCATCCTTCTCACCATCGGCGCCGCTTGCTTCACCCTCGGCACACTCCTCTTCCGCAAACTCGACTCAGCAAGCGCCTGACATACATGCAGTTTGCACCCTCTCCCCTTGAGGGAGAGGGTGGCGGCGCAGCCGCCGGGTGAGGGGTGGAATCTATTCCGTTCCATCCATCACATCATGCACCCGCAACCACTCGATCCGCGGCTTCCAATCCGCCACCAACCCCACATGGTTCGGGTGCACCACATACGCCTCGTAATCCGCCTCGCTCATGAACCCCACGAAGAGCCCGACATCAAAGCCCAGATCCACGCTCTCCCGCCCCGTGTCCAGCGGCCGCCCGCAGTAGTACGACACCACACCGGGAATCGACGCCAACCGGTCATCGCAGTCCGCGATCAGGTCCGCAGCGTCCGCCGGGTTCTTCAGTTTCACGAACACCGGGTGATTGATCACCGCCGGCCGCGCCGGATGCCCCGCCCGCATCCCCGCCGAACATCCCGCCAGCACCCCCAGAACGCCGATCGATATGGTGAATCGTCCCATATCTGAGTTCATACCAGATTCCCGGAGACGCGCCGCCCCCGGCGGCCACGAGGAGAGTGATGGGAGTCGACCACAACGATCTCCAGACCGCCCGCAAGGGTGATCACGACGCCTTCGGGCGCATCTACGACGCCTACGCGCCACTGGTCGCCTCCGTCTGCCGACGACGCTACCTCGCCGATCCCGACGATGCCCTCCAGGAAACCTTCCTCCGCGCCTACCGCAAACTCGACGATGTCGAAGGCACCGACAAACTCGCAGCATGGCTCTGCGCCATCGCCCGCAATGTCTGCTCCGAGCGCGTCCGCTCGGCCACCAGACGCCAACGACACGAGGAACGCGCCATGGCACAACCCGCCGCAATCCCCAAACCACCCGCGCCGCCCGACGACGCCACCGATCACCGCGAGCAACTCGATCGGCTCACCGTCGCGCTCGACCAACTCGCCGACGACGAACGGCTCGCCATCCACCTCCATTACATCGAACCCGATCCCATCCGCGCAGCCAAAGACGCCCTCGGGCTCTCCCGTTCCGGCTTCTACAAACTCCTGGCCCGCGCCAAGCAAAACCTCGCCGCCACCATGCGCGCCGGGGGGGAGGCAAATACAGCATGACACACCAGACCAATCACAACACGACCGACCACCTCGACTCCCTCCTCCGCGAGTGGCACGACCACAACGCAACAAGCGCCCGCGCCAACCGCGATGCGCTCATGTCGCGCCTCGCCCGCGAGGACAAGGGCGTCGTCGCCCGCATCGGCGACGCCGACGGCTCTCCCGCGATCACCACGCGCCGCCCGCTCTGGGCCCGCACCGCACCGTGGCTCCCCGTCGCCGCATCGCTCGCCATCATGGTCTCACTCGTCGCCTTCATGATGGGCGAGGGGGGCGGACACACCGGCATCAAAACCCTCGCCGACAACACGCCCGCGCCGGCAAACTCCATGGAGTCACTGCGCGCACGCGGCATCGTCCAGAACGCATCGTTTGTTCCCGAGGGCGGCCGCCTCGACGCCATCGACAACCAGGGCCAGATCGTCGGCACCTGCCCCCTCAAGCACACCGATGTCACCGCCACCATCCAGGGCAAGTTCGCCCGCGTCTCCGTCAAGCAACAGTACGCCAACCCCTACGCCGACAAGATCGAGGCCGTCTACACCTTCCCGCTCTCCAACAGCGCCGCCGTCGACCGCATGACCATGACCATCGGCGACCGCGTCATCGTCGGCGAGGTCAGGGAGCGCACCGTCGCGCGCAACATCTACGAACAAGCCCGCTCACAGGGCCGCACCGCCGCGCTGCTGGAGCAGGAACGCCCCAACATCTTCACGCAGTCCGTCGCCAACATCGAACCCGGCGCGCAGATCACCATCGAGATCTCCTACCTCGAACTCATCAAGTCCAACGAGGGCGAATACGCCTTCACCTTCCCCATGACCGTCGCGCCGCGCTACATCCCCGGCTACGCATCGGGCGCGCCGGTCGACTTCCACTTCCAACTCCCCGCAGGTCTGGACCCGCGCCCCGGCGACATTTTCTTGGGTCAGGCCGCCGTGGACGCCACAGCCGGCCATCTCTCCTCCGGGCAGGTCGATGCGCTCATGCAGAACGCAATCGCAATCCAGTCCCCCGTTCGCGACATGAGCGATCTCAATGAACGCATGACGAACAGGCGCAAGGCAGACTTCGTCGCGACCTACGCCGACGGCTCCAAGGAAGTCGGCATCATCTTCGACGACAACACCGGCGCGCTGAACAACCGCTGGTTCTACTGCCCCATCGAACCCGGATCGCAACCACACGTGGCTGCCGAGCAACCGGCGCTGCTCGCGAAGAACCTCGGGCCCAATGGGGGGGGCGCGCCCTTCGCCACCGACACAGATCAGGTCCCCGACGCCTCGCGCATCACACCCACACCGACGCGCCCCGAAGTCCGCGCGGGCCACGACATCTCCATCGAGGTCAACCTCCAGACCGGCGGCCCCGGCATCACATCCCTCGACTCCGTCCTCCACGAGATCGACAGGACAGACCTCATCAAGCCCAACGACTTCACCGCGCCCGTCGGTGCGCTCATCCACCTCAAGGACAAGAACACCATCCCCAACAAAGACTTCGTCCTCAAGTGGCGACTCAACGACGAGTCCATCGAGAACCAGGTCTTCTCCTACAACGGAGATGCGGGGGGGTTCCTCACCCTCTCCATGCTGCCGCCCGCGCGCACCCCCTTCACCGAAACCGCCGCCGTCCCGCGCGAACTCATCTTCGTCCTCGATACCTCCGGCTCCATGTCCGGCTTCCCCATCGAGAAAGCCAAAGAAGTCATGACCCGCGCCATCTCGCAGATGCGCCAGTTCGACGCGTTCAATGTCATCACCTTCGCCGGTGCCACCCGCATCCTCTGGGATCAGCCCCGCCAGGCCACCGAAGAGAACATCGCCCTCGCAAACGCCTTCGTCAACAACCAGTCCGGCAACGGCGGCACCGAAATGATGGCCGCCATCAACGCCGCACTCTCGCAAACCGTCAACAAGCCCAAGCGCCAGTGGCTCTCGCCCGAGCAACTCCTCGATGCGCCCATCACCGACGAGGAAGTCGCCCTCCGCGTCCGCATGACCGGCCGCGAATACCTCGCCATCGAAGGCCACCAGCAGTTCCAGGTTCCCGCCAATCACATGCGCGCACTCTCCGCAACAGTCGAGCACTGGACCGTCAAACTCGGCATCGTCGACCCCGACTCCGTCGTCACCCTCGAACTCAAGGGCCGCTACCTCGCCGATGATCGCGATGCGCCCGAGTTCGCCGTCGCCCACGCGGGGCTCATCCCCAACGACTTCATCACCGCAGAAGAGCTCCTCAACCTCCCCGCCGACGGCCGCCGCGTCGAACTCCTCGTCAACTCCTTCACCAACGCGCACGACCCCCTCTTCCAGACCAGCGATGAAAGCATCCAGCCCCTCTCCCAGTGGGTCCGCCATCTCCGCATGACCGCCCGCATCATCGAGCACGAGTTCCGCAAGGCCACCATCGTCGGCCGCTGGACAACCCAAAACGCCCAGCGCGTCTTCGTCATGGAGCAATGGGGGGGGTGGGGAGGCGCAGACCAGCAAACCACCCGCCCCGTCCGCATCTGCATGTTCCTCACCGACGGCCAGGTCGGCAACGACCACGCCATCATCGACGCCGTCAAGCAGAACGCCGGCACCACCCGCGTCTTCTCCTTCGGCGTCGGCAACGCCCCCAACCGCTACCTCCTCGACGGCATCGCCCTCGCAGGCCGCGGCGCCGCCGACTATGTGACACTCGCAGACGGCGCAGACCCAATCGTGGACCGCTTCACCACGCGCATCCAGACGCCACTCCTCTCCGATGTCTCCATCGAGTTCAACACG
>CALFMQ010000135.1 GCA_937879825.1 uncultured Phycisphaerales bacterium | reverse complement strand
CAGTATACGACGCGTGTATCCACGAGCGACGACGGCCTGCCCGCCGGCTTCGCCGCGCCGGACTCATTCGCACCCGCGGGATTCTTCGCCGACGCGGGACGCTTCGTCGACGCCGCCTTCTTCGTCGACTCCGACTTCTTCCCGCTCGCCTTCTTCTTGGCCATGCGTCCGTGCCTCCCTTGAGAACAATCGCATCATTGCGGATCAGATCGCGATGCTCAACCAGTCTGCATTCTGGATGCCGTCAATGCGGGAACTCGTATGGATGATCCCGCGTGTCGGCGTGACGGGGCCCTCACTCGCGCCCCCCCTTGGGCTCGTACAAGCATCCCCACATTTCGTGCTTGCGAGACGATGTATGTTTCAGCGTCCATCTGTCCGCTCGGTTCCCCTCCCTTCCTCGCGGCTCTAACTCACACAACCCCCGGCTTGCGCCGGGGGCTCGCAGGGAACACCCCTCACCCGGTTCGTCTTTGACGAGACACACTCTCCCTCAAGGGGAGATGGTGCGATCACCCCCTCCGCCTCACTTCGCTCGGCACCTCCCCCGCAGGCGCGGGGGAGGGTGCGAGGAAGGCGGAGTTGTAGGGAGTGAAGCAAGAAGCCCTCACCCTGCCCTCTTCCAGCCCCCCCGATGGGAGAGGGGGCGGACTCATTCGTGCTTGCGAGACGAAATGTGTTTGATCGCCGATCTGTCCGCTCGGTTCCCCTCGCGGCTCTAACCCCCGGCTTGCGCCGGGGGCTCGCAGGGAACACCCCTCACCCGTCCGCTGCGCGGCCACCCTCTCCCTCAAGGGGAGAGGGTGCAATCCGTGTCTCATTCAAGACATTGCGATCGTGAGTGTGACGATGAAGGCGAGGTGGGTGAGGTACCAGAGGCCGACGGCGGTGTCGTCGCGTTTGGAGGCGCTGGCCCATGCTGTTACGAGTGCGCCGGCGGTGATGATGGCGGCGATGCGCCAGGACCACATGCCGCCCTGGATGCCGATGAGCGAGCCGAAGGTGTGGTGGGCGTCGACGCCGTAGATGGCCAGGGCGCCGGTCGCGGCGAGCATGAGGATGAGGATGCAGGAGGAGAAGGCGCGGCCGGCGCGGGTGGGTGTGGTGCGGAGGTTTTCGCCCCGGTCGAGCATTTCATCGCGGCGGAGTGCGAGGAGGGTGAAGGCGGCGAGCGCGAGGGCGCCGAGGAAGGTTGCGGCGACGACGGGCTGGGGCATGAGGTGCGTGGCGTCGATCTGGTCGGCGAGGCGGCGGACGCGCTCGTGGGCGTCGGTGATGAGGTCGGCGCTGATGGCGGTTTTGGCGGACTCGGCTTTTTCGAGCGCGGCGTCGTACTGGATGTGGAGTCGGGCGAGGCGTGACTTGGCGGAGCCGGCGATGAGCATCGCGGGGGCGATGAGCATGACGAGGGGGAGGATGTACTCGCTCCAGGCGAAGCGGATGTGGCGCCAGCGTGAGGAGAAGCCGTCGGCGCCGAGTTCCATGAGGACGAGGGCGACGAGGACGACGGCGCCGAGTTTCCACTGGATGAAGAGGAGGACGAAGCCGGCGATGAGGGCGGTGATGCCCAGGACGGCGTGGGCGACCTCGATGACGCGGAGGTCGAAGAGTTCGGAGGCGCGGCGGAGTGTGAGGCGGGGTTCCTTGCCGCGCTTGATGAGGGAGGCGTCGACGCCGGCGAAGGCGAAGAGGACGAGCGCGGCGTGGGCGATGACCATGATCCAGCCGCCGGACTCTGAGGTGCGCGTCCAGAGGAGCGCGTAGGGGACGGCGAAGAGGAGCATGGGGATGCGGAGGGATGCGAAGACGGTGAGGATTCGTCGGAGCATGATGGGGGCATGGTACCGGGTGAGTGGGGGAGCCCCCTCACCCGGTCGCTGCGCGACCACCCTCTCCCTCGAGGGGAGAGGGTGCAATCGCCCCCTCCGTCACACATTCGTGTGACACCTCCCCCGATGGGGATCGGGGGAGGTTGCGGATATTTCCCTCAACCGTCACTCGCTGCGCATGACATCCTCTCCCCGGAGGCGAGAAGGAGCACCCGGTAAGACTCCCCCTCCGTCACACATTCGTGTGACACCTCCCCCGCAAGCGCGGGGGAGGGAGCAATGCTCAGCGTGTGAGCGCGTAGGCGAGGATGTTGGCGTTGACATCGGAGGCGTTGCGGATTTCGTTGCCGCCGCAGCAGCAGCAGCCGCCGCCGGCGTTCTGGGTGTCGTTGAGTCCTTCGGGCGAGTAGATGACGCGGAGTCGGTTGTCGATCTCGATGGCGAAGATTTCGGGTTTGGAGGAACGGCGTTTGGCGTCGAGTCGGTTGATGTCGTAGATGGTGTGGAAGACTTCGTGGGTGAGGTCGAGTTGTTTGAGTTCGGCGTCGGGGAGGATCTGTTCGAGGGCGCGCTTCATGGATGCGTTCCAGGCGCTGTTGGAGCAGCCGGAGGATGCGAGGAGGAAGCCGCCGGAGGTGAGGAAGCGGCGGGCGTTTGCGATTTCCTGCTCGGTGAGTTCGAAGGATCCTTCGCCGGTCATGACGGCGAAGGGGTGGGCGAAGAGTTCTTCGGAGTCGAGATCGATCTTGGTGAAGCGGCGGTCGATGTTGATATCGGTTTCGATGGCGACATCGCGGAGGAAGTGATCGGCGAAGCAGACGGAGGTTTTGCGTTCGGTGCCGTAGGTGAGCATGGCGACGCGGACGCGGCCCTCGGAGGCGCCCTCGGGTTGGTTGGCGCGTGCGGCGGTGAGGAGGAGCGCGGAGAGCGCGAGGACGGCGGCGGTGATGATGGCGCGGGTGTTCATTGGGGGTCTCGGGTTTCGGCGGCTTCGCGTGCGATTCGTTCGAAGTATGCGGCGACGACATCTTTATAGGCGTCGGGGACATGGATGAAGGCGGCGGCGCCGGGGCCGGTGAGGCCTCGCGGCACGGCTGTTGACTCGGAGGTGTTGCCGCCGTTGCGCGCTCCGGGGGCGCGGGTGAGGTTCTGGGGATTGACGGCGTCGGTGATGGAGCCGCCGATCTCGTCGGGGGGGAGGTCGGACTCCTGGTAGAGCGTTTCGTTGAAGAAGCGTGAGCGCTGGCGCGCGGCGTTGTCTTCTTGCGGCGATGCCTGATCGCCGGGGGACATGGGTTGGCCCGACTCGCCGTTGCCCTGGCCTTGTGACGGGTTGCCCTGCGCGTCTGATTGTTGGCCGGGTTGTTGTTGCTGGTCGCGCTGCTGCTGGCGGTTCTGGGCGAGTTGTTCGAGGGTTGAGGGGCGCTGGCCGCTGGACATGGA
>CALFMQ010000134.1 GCA_937879825.1 uncultured Phycisphaerales bacterium | reverse complement strand
CCACCACGCGCTCGATCTTCTGCAAGAACCACGGGTCGATATGGCTCAGCTCGTGAATCCGCTCAACCGTGTACCCCTGCCGCAGCGCCTCAACCACCGCAAAGATCCGGTTGTCCGTCGGCTCGCGCAACTCGCGCTCGATCTCATCGATCGGAAAGTCCGGGTTCGCCACAAGACCCCGCGCCCCGATGTCCAGCATCCGGATCGCCTTCTGCAGCCCCTCCTCGAACGTCCGCCCGATCGCCATCACCTCGCCGACGCTCTTCATCGCCGAACCGATCTGCCGGCGCACCTTCCGGAACTTCCGCAGGTCCCACCTGGGAACCTTGACCACGCAGTAGTCCAGGGCCGGCTCGAAGAACGCCTTCGTGCTCCGCGTCACAGCGTTGGGCAACTCGTGCAACCCGTACCCGAGCCCCAGCTTCGCCGCGACAAACGCCAGCGGATATCCCGTCGCCTTGCTCGCCAGCGCCGAGCTGCGGCTCAACCGCGCATTCACCTCGATAATCCGGTACTGCTCGCTCTTCGGGTCCAGCGCGAACTGAATGTTGCACTCCCCCACTACGCCCAGGTGCCTGATCACGCGGATCGAGACCTCGCGCAGCAGGTGGTACTCGCGATTGCTGAGCGTCTGGCTCGGCGCGACCACGATGCTCTCGCCCGTATGAATCCCCAGCGGATCGAGATTCTCCATGTTGCAGATCGTCAGGCAGTTGTCGAAGCGGTCGCGCACCACCTCGTACTCAACCTCTTTCCACCCCGTCAGGCACTCCTCAACAAGCACCTGCGGCGCGTGCGCCAGCGCCATCTTCACGCGCTCGCGCAGCTCCTTCTCGTCCCGCACCACGCCCGATCCCAGACCGCCCAGCGCGTAGGCGATCCGCATCATCACCGGATAGCCGAGTTCCGCCGCGAACTTCACCGCGTCGTTGACCGTCGTCGCCGCCTTGCTCCGCGGTGCATCCGCGTTCACCTCGTTCAGTTTCCGAACGAAGAGCTCCCGGTCTTCCGTGTCCCGAATGGTCTCGACCGGCGTGCCCAGCACGCGCACACCGTGCTTATCCAGCACCCCCGAGTCGTGCAGCTTGAGCCCGCAGTTCAGCGCCGTCTGCCCGCCGAACGACAGCAAGAGCCCGTCCGGCTTCTCCTTCTCGATCACGCGCTCCACAAACTCGGGCGTGACCGGCAGGAAATACACCTTGTCCGCCAGCGCTTCCGATGTCTGAATCGTCGCGATATTCGGATTGATCAGGACCGTCCGGATCCCCTCCTCCTTCAACGCCTTGATCGCCTGGCTCCCCGAGTAGTCAAACTCGCCCGCCTCGCCGATCTTCAGCGCCGAACTCCCCAGCACCAACACCTTCCGTGGCAGCGTTTTCATTGGCCGATCATCCTCACAAACTCGTCAAACAGGAATCCCGTATCCACCGGGCCCGGGCACGCCTCCGGATGGAACTGCACACTCCGGAACGGCAGGTACGAATGCCGAATCCCCTCGCTCGTCCCATCATTCAGGTTGCTGAACCACGGCCTCCAGTCCGGCGGCAAAGTCGTCGCGTCCACCGCGAACCCGTGGTTCTGGCTCGTCACGAAGCACCGATCCGTCCCGCACTCCACCACCGGCTGGTTCTGCCCGCGGTGCCCGTATTTCAACTTGTACGTCCGCGCGCCGATCGCCAGCGCCAGGAGCTGATGCCCCATGCACACACCGAAGACCGGAGTCCCCCGCGCCATCACATTGCGAATCTGCTGCACGGACGCCTCCGCCATGGAAGGATCGCCCGGCCCGTTCGAG
>CALFMQ010000133.1 GCA_937879825.1 uncultured Phycisphaerales bacterium | reverse complement strand
CCGACGAGCCGAGCCCGCCCTTGTCGGACTTGCTGTGCGCTTTCTGCTGCGCCTTCTCGCGCAGTCGACGCAGCGCGGGAGTCTCCTTGAGAATCTCCTCGGGCGTGCGTGTGTCCTTCTCGCCGCGATCGCGCCCGCGGCCCTTGCCGCCGCGCCCGCCGCCTCCCGGTCCGCCCGCGCCGCCCTCGCGCGCCGGCTGCTCCTTGGTCTGCTTCACCGACAGGGAGATCTTCCGCGCATCGGCGTCGATCTTGAGGACCTTCACCTGCACGACCGCGTTGGGCTGAATCGCGTCGCTCGTCTTGGCGACGCGCTGCCACGACAACTCGGAGATGTGCACGAGCCCCTCGATGCCCTCGGCGATCTCCACGAACGCGCCGAACTCCATGAGCTTCGTCACGCGCCCGGAGGCGACATCGCCCTCCTTGATCTCGGCGAGCGCCGTGTCCCACGGATCGGGCTGCATCTGCTTGAGACCGAGCTTGTGCCGGTTCTGCTCCCAGTCGAGCTTGAGAATCTTGGTCTTGATCTTGTCGCCGACCTTCACGACGCTCTCGGGCTTGTTCACCCGGTCGTGGCTCATGTCCGAGACATGCAGCAGCGCATCGACGCCGCCGATATCGACGAAGGCGCCGAACGGCATGATCGACTTGACCACGCCCTCGACCTCCTGACCCTCGGCGAGCTTCTCCTTGAGTTCGTCCTTCATCTGCTCGCGCTGCTCGGCGATCACGTCGCGCCGCGAGAGCGTGATGTTGCCGCGCCCGCCGCGATCAACGCGGATCACCTTGCACGCCATCTTCTCGCCGACGAAGACCGAGAGGTCCTCGATGCGATGGATGTCCACCTGCGAAGCCGGCATGAAGGCGCGGTGGTTGGCGACCTCGAGCTCGAGCCCGCCCTTGTTCGTCCCCGTCACGCGCGCTTCGACCACCTGGCCCGGCTCGAGCAGTTCCCACTCCGCCTTCTGCACCGCGCCCGGAAGCGAGCACAGGTACACGTGCTCGTTCGCATCGAAGCGATCGACGACCACTTCCATCCGCGACCCGACGGCGGGAGGCTCCATGCCTTCCTTGATCTGGATCTTGGGCAGCACGCCCAGTTCCTTGGGGCCGAACTCGAGGAAGATATCCGTCGCGCCGACAGACACGACAAGGCCCGAGCGATGCTCGCGCCCGCCCTGAACGACGCGCGGCCCGCGAATCTTCTTGGGCGCCTGATCGGTGACTTCCGTCGCCGCTTTCATGGCGGCCTCGATCTCCGCCTCCATGGACTTCGTGATCGCCGGCTCGGGCGTCGCCCCCGCGGATGCGTGTGACTCTTCTGATGACATGTTGACCACCGATTCTGGCTCCCGCGACAACGACCGGGACGCGTCGCCCGCCGCTCCACCGACGCCGATCTTCGACGCCCACCGGGTGGAGCCGCGGGAGGATGAGTGTACCGCGCCCGCAGATTCAAGCCGCGAGGCAACCCATCGGCGGCAGACTCCGTATCGGGGTGCCCGGATCGTTCACCCCGCGAAGGTGGGGGGAGTCGCGGTGCGTCCGCCCTGATCCGTTACGATGACCCGCCCGACGCCGCGTGGTGGTACGCGGCCTCATCGGTCCGACGAGGAGACCCAATGGCCTCATCCAATGTCTGCTGGGGTATCGAGATCGGTGCCGCCGCTATCAAGGCAATCAAGCTCGAGCGCGACGGCGAGGGCGTGCGAGTCGCCGATTTCGCGGTCGTGCCGCACAAACGCGTCCTCACGACGCCCGACATCGACACCGCCGAAGCGATCCGGCTCGCGTTGGGCGCCTTCATGGCCCAATACCGCGAACTCGTCCGCGGCTCGCGAATCGCCGTCTCGATCCCGGGCCACATGTCATTCGCCCGCTTCGCCCAGCTCCCCCCCGTGGAGCCCAAGGGCGTGCCCAATGTCGTGAAGTTCGAGGCCGTCCAGCAGATCCCGTTCCCCATCGAAGAGGTGGAGTGGGACTACCAGACCTTCGCCGCCCCCGACTCCCCGGACCTCGAAGTCGGCATCTTCGCCGTCACCAAGGAGCGGGTGAACGAGCAACTCCACCTGCTGGGCGACGCCGGGCTCATCCCCGATGTCGTCACGATCGGGCCCGTCGCCGCTTACAACGCCATCGCCTACGACCTGTCCTTCACGGAGGACACCCCCGGCACGGTCATCCTGGACATCGGCACCCAGGCGACCGACCTCATCGTCGCCGACGCGGGCCGCATGTGGATCCGCACCTTCCCGCTGGGCGGGCACGCCTTCACCGAGGCCCTCGCCGACGCCTTCAAGCTGAACTATGTGAAGGGCGAGAAGCTCAAGCGCGAGGCCGAGACCTCAAACTATAAGAGGCATGTCTTCCAGGCCCTCAAGCCGATTTTATCGGACCTCGTCGGCGATGTGCAGCGGTCCATCAACTACTACCAGGACACCCACCCCGACGCCAAGATCACCCGCCTCATCGGCCTCGGCTCCACCTTCAAGCTGATGGGCCTGCGCAAGCTGATGTCCCAGCAGCTGAAGATCGAGGTCTTCCGGCTCGAGCGCTACAAGCGAATCGCCGTCGACGGGCCCGCCGCGGGTGATTTCGAGGCCGCCTCGCTCAACATGGCCACCGCCTATGGCCTGGCCCTTCAGGGGCTCGGCCTGTCGCCCGTCCGCGCCAACCTCATGCCCATCCCGGTCATCCGCAAGGGCGTCTGGAAGCGCAAGACTCCCTTCTTCCTCACCGCCGCGGCCCTCGGGCTCGCCGCGGGGGGCGTCTCGTTCCTCCGCCCCTTCCTCGACAGCGCCAACATCCCCAACATCGGCGCCGATGCCAGCATCAACAGCGCCAAGAACAAGGCGTCTCAGCTCAAGGGCGAATGGAACCAGATCTCCGCGGAACTCAAGCCCAAGTTCAACGCGCAGAACGCCAGTCTCCTTATGGGCGGCAAGCAACTCTATGACGAGATCATCCGAGACCTCTCGTCCATCGTTGCCAACGCCAACACCCTCGGCGCATCACGCAACAACGAGGCGCTCCGCGACGGATTCGCGGTCGATCTCCGTTCCGCAGTCTCCGAGTATCTCCCGCCCGGCACCTCGCTCGACGCCGACCCCAACCGCCCCGGGCGTCCCTCCAGCGACGGGAGCCAGCCCGAGGGCGAGACCGCCGGCGAGCGCGGCGCGATGCGCATGACGCTCACGCTCTGGGTCCCCACCGAACTGGGCAAGCCCTTTATGAACGACTCGGTGCTGCAGTGGCTCCGCGAGCATCAGGACCAGGTCGGCGCCCGCTATTCCATCACGCGCATCCCGCGAATCGAGGATGTGCCCGAGACACGCATCGACCGCAAGGCCGACTCCCCGGACCCGCGTCCGCCGAGCGGCAACTCGGGCAACGCGAGCATCGACGCCCTCGCGCCGCTCCCGCCCGCGCCCGCGCCCTTCAACGCCAAGGGCGATGTCCTGCAATACGAAGTGAGATATGTCCTGCAGCTCCGCGAGCCGACCACCGCGCCCGCGGATGAGAACCCGTCCGAGGAGGCGTCGTCATGAAGGGTCTGCTCGGATGGGTCAAGTCGAATCTGCTGATCGTCGTGCCGCTCGCGCTGGCGATCATCGCGATGCCGGTGGGCATCTACTTCAGTTCCGGATGGAACAAGAAGATCCGCGAGAAGGTCAGCGCCGATGTGCGCCAGGCCGAGAGCAGTCTCAACGCGAAGGTCACCTACACGATCCCTCAGTCGGTGCCCGGCGAGAAGGAGATCAATGTCTCCCTCGTCCCCAACGCCACCGCCAACGCGCGCGCCAAGGAACTGCTCGAGCAGGTCGTCGCCGACTCCGCCGAGGTCCGCGAGATCGTGGTCAGCCACAACTCCAAGGGCAAGGACGGCCAGCTGCTCATCGGCGGCCCCGGGAGCCCCGACCGGCTCTTCCCCGAGCCCGCGGGCGAGTCGCAGCGTGTCTCACTCCTCGAGAAACTCCACAGGTCGCGCCCGCAGACCTACCAGAAAATGCTCGCCGATCACGGCGCGGGCGCACCGCCCAACGCCGAGAACGTGATGGCCCGCCTCGTCGCCGCTCGCGATGAGGAAGTGAGCCGAATCCTCTCAACGCGCGTCGAGCAGAAACTCACCGCCGAAGAGGAGCAGCAGATCCGCGAGCGGCTCAGCGCGATGCGCGTCGAGCGCTACCGCACCGACGCCCGCTCGCTCTCCTTCTACGCTACCAACGCGATCTTCGATCCTCCCCTCGAATGGAACTCCCGCGATCTCCCTGAGATGGACCTCGCCTGGGACTGGCAGCACACCTACTGGATGCACTGCGACATCTTCGACGCGATCGAGAAGGCCAACACCAATCCGCGCACCGGCGTCCGCGAGACCGTCGAGTACGCACCCGTCAAGCGCGTCGAGTCCGTCCGCATCACGCCGCTCTTCGCGCCCAAGGACGACCGCGGCGGCCCGAACACCGGCGAGCCCGCCCCCACCGAGACGGTCGCCGAGGACCTCACGCAGGCGATCGCGCCGGATTACTCCGAGCGTCACACCGGGCGCATCGCGTGGCCAAGCAAGCCCAACGGCTTCTTCGATATCCGCGAGGCCGAGGTCACGCTCATCGCCGACTCCGCTTCGCTCCCGCGCATCATCGACGCCTTCAACGCCACCAACTTCATGACCGTGGCCTCGACCACCATCGTCGATCATGATGCGCACGCCGACCTCGCCAGCGGCTACTACTACGGCGCGGCGGACCTGGTCCGCGTCCGCCTCACCGTCGAAACGATCTGGATTCGCGCGTGGGTCAAGCGCTTCATGCCGCCCGTCGTCCGCGAGAGACTGGGCGTCGCGCCCGATCCCGCGCCCGAACCCGAAGGCGCCTGACGCCCGACCACTTCGACAACGCCCCGAACGACAAACCCGGAACGCAACCGAGACGAGCCATCATGAAACTCAAAGGCATTGGTCGGATTGAACAGCACATCGAGAAGATCGTCCTGGCGGTCTTCGCGATCATCTTCCTCGGCGTGTTCGTCCTGCAGTTCGATGTTCTCGGCGATCCCAACGCCGTCGAAATCAGCGGGCGCAAGGTCTCCCCGGAGAACGCCGCCGCCGAAGTCTCCACCAAGGCGCGCCAGCTCCAGGCCGACCTCGACTCGGGCAGGGTCCCCTCCGAGTTCCCCGACGAGATGCCCAGCGCCGCAGACTTTGTCCGCGATCAGCTCGATCGAGTCGCTTCCGATGCAGACAAGATCGTGCTCGGCCCGAGCATCACGCCCACGGGTGATGTCATCAAGCCGATCGACAGCGGCTCCACCGGCACCGGCTCCGGCAACGACTTCATCGTGCCCGAGGTGCCCGCGCCCGCGAACATCGCCGCCGCGGTCTTCGAGGGGTCGCTCCACCCGCTCGTCATCGCGCGCACGCCCGAGGCCGCGCAGTTCGTCGGCGCCGAGCAGCCCTACGACTTCGCCGCCGTCACCGTGCAGGGCGAGTTCGATGCGGCCGCGTTCCGCAACATGCTCAGGGGAACCGGGAACAACGGCACACCGATGCCCGGCGATTGGACGCGCTCCGTCGAGCTCGTGGATGTCGTGCTCGTGCGCGAGCGCCTGACCGAAGACGGCGATTGGGTCGAGCCGACCGAGATCGCTCCCATGCCGGGGCGCTACTCCGCCCGAGCCACCCTGCGCGACAAGAAGTTCGTCCCCGCCAATCTGCCCGACCTCTACAAGGCGATCGCCGAGAACACGCAGACCATCCGCCGCCCGGCGCCCTACGACATGATCATGGGCGCCAAGTGGATCTGGCCCGCGCTGTCCGAAGAAGTCGCCGCGGCGATGGGCGGCGGCGGCGAGGTCGGACGGCTCCTCGAACGCAAGAAGCGCCTCCAGCGCGAGATGGACGACGACACCGCGACCCTCGAAACCCTCCGCGAGCGCCTGACCAACGCCAACGACCGCCAGAAGGAGAGCATCCAGCGCCAGATCGAGACGATCGAGACCCGCATGACCGCGAACACCGATCGCATGACCGAACTCGATGAGCAGCTCACCACAGCCGGCGTCGATCCCCAGACCGGCCGGCTCATCGACGACCCGCGCGACCAAGTCTTCGAAGAAGCCATCACGCCCCTCATGACCCGCGAGACCGAGACCATCACCGTCTGGGGCCACGACTACACCGCCAAGCGCGGCCAGACCTACCGCTACGCCATCCGCGCCGTCATCATGAACCCGATGTTCGGGCACCGCGACAGTCTCAGCGAGGCCCAGAAGCCGCTCGCCGACTCACCCGTGCTCGACTCCCCCGACTCCGAGTGGTCCGCCGCGATCGAGGTGCCCAGCGAGACGTACCTGTTCGTCGCGGACGCGGCCCCGCCGCGCACCGGCGCCGTCACCGGCCCCGCGCAGGCCTCCATCGAGATGTACCGCTTCTATTACGGCTACTGGCGCCGCGCCAAGGTCGACGCCACACCCGGCGACGCCATCAGCGCGAGCGTCACGCTGGCGAACCTCGCAACGTTCGAGGTCATCCCGCCCGCGGACGATCAGCCCAACGCCGAGCCAACCCTCGGCGAGGCGACGCCCATCGAGGGCTCGCTCAACTTCGCCTCGGGCGACTTCCTCATCGATGTCGCGGACGCACCGATCGCCGTCTTCGTGTCGCGCAACGGGCGGATCGTGCGCCTGCCCATCGTGGCCAAGGACAACCCGGTCCAGGCGCGTCTCTCGGCGTCTGTCGATGACGGCGCCCGCGCCGAGCCGCCGAAAGCCGACTGATTGTCAAGCGTGCGGTCGCTGATCGGGTGGTTTGTGCCCGGTCCGTCCCCACGATTTCCCGAAGTGGGCCCCGCGGCGGCGGGCCAGGTTTGCACCGATTTGACACCACCGGGGGCTTCGGTATACTCGTCGGTCCCGCTCCGGGAAACCGGGGCATCCGCCAGGGGAGCCGGACGGCTCAGAGGCGGGCCTTCTTTGACAACCGGATATTCGATCGATTGCCGATTGTAAGTAATCGAGAGCGAACGCTGAGGATAGAAAACTACTCGGTGAATTGATTGATTGTCACCAACGCGTGCAATGCCTGAAGAGGCGGCGTGCGGGTTGGGGTGATCAAGTCGTTAAGGGCACACGGGGGATGTCTTGGCGTCAGAAGGCGATGAAGGACGCGGGAACCTGCGAAAAGTCCAAGGGAGCCGGTAACCAGGCACTGATCTTGGAGTATCCGAATGGGGAAACCCGGCCAGCAATGGTCATCACATACTGAATGCATAGGTGTGTGAAGCGAACCCGGAGAACTGAAACATCTCAGTATCCGGAGGAAAGGAAATCA
>CALFMQ010000132.1 GCA_937879825.1 uncultured Phycisphaerales bacterium | reverse complement strand
GGCGGCGTTCTCGAGGTTGAGATCGATATCGATGAGTCGTGCGCCGGCGTAGACATCCAGCGCCAGGGCGACGTCCTCGGAGAAGGGCTTGCGCCAGATTTCCTTGCCGGCGGCGAGTTTGAAGACGGAGAGGTCGAGGTTGAGGTCGGCGTCGGTGCCGCGCGTGAAGGTGACACCGTCGGCGGTGAATGTGTTGCGGACCTTGTCGTCGTTGTCAGCGGAGACAGCGAAGCCCTCGAAGAGGAATCGCCAGTCGTCGGCGTTGATGGTGACACGCCCGGCGGGGGCGAGTGTGACCTCGTCGGCGTTGACCCACTCGGTATTGAACGAGTCGTCGCTGACGATCAGATCGCCGGCGAGCGCGGGCGCCCAGAGCATGGGCTCGATCTTGACGGTCCAGTCGGGGGCTATCCGTAGCGAGAGTGATGGTTCGGCGTCGGTCTCGGCGGTCTGGGCGGGCGCGAGAGATGCGGGGAAGAGCGCGAGCAGGAGTGCGATTGGCCGCGGGTTCATGGGTCGGTCGGCTCCGTGTGCGTGGAGGATGGGGCGGGGGGTGGGTACGGTATCAGCAATGAGCGACGGCACGCGTGACAGCACGGATGGAGCGGGGGGGAGCGGGGGAGGGGGTGGGGTTGAACTCGCGCCGGGGGTGCGCGCGCCGGAGGGTGCGCTGAAGTTCGCGGCGACGCGCTCGACGGGGCCGGGGGGTCAGAATGTCAATAAGCGTTCGACGCGCGTGGAGCTGCGGATCTCGGTTGATGCGATCGAGATGCCGGGGGATGCGCGCACGCGGCTCAAGCGGTTGGCTGGGAGCCGACTCACGGCGGAGGGGGAGTTGATTCTGGCTTCGGAGGAGCACCGCTCGCAGAAGCGGAACAAGGACGAGTGCCTGGAGCGGTTGCGGGAGTTGCTGGTGCGGGCGATGGTGAAGCCCAAGCCGCGGAAAAAGACGAAGCCGAGCAAGGGGAGCAAGGAGCGCCGGCTCAAGGCGAAGCGTGAGCAGAGCGAGCGGAAGGCGCGGCGGCAGAAGCCGGGGGGGGAGTGAATGCGGTGCACTCCCGATCAGACGCGCAGCTGCTCCCACACTTCGCGGTAGCGTTTGGCCATTTCGTCGAGTGATTTGGAGATGACGCGGACATTGCCGACGACGGTCATGAAGTTCACATCGCCGTGCCAGCGCGGGACGACATGGGCGTGGAGGTGTTCGGGGACGCCCGCGCCGGCGGCGGCGCCCTGGTTGATGCCGATGTTCACGCCCTGGGGGTGTAGGGTGCGGTGGCAGAGTTCGGAGGCGAGTTCGATGAGGGACCAGAGGGATGTGCGCTGCGCGGACTCGTAATCGGCGAGGGTGGGGCGGCTCTGGCAGAGGGCGACGAGGAGATGGCCGTTGGCGTAGGGGTAGCGGTTGAGGAGGATCATGCCGGCGTCGGGCTGGGTGGGGTCGCCCCGGCGGACGATGACATGGTTCTGCTCGTCGAGTTCGGGCGACAGGGCGTAGGCGCGGAGGAAGCAGGACTCGTGGCCTTTTTCCTTTGATTGGGCGGCGCGCAGGGCGGCCTCGTCGAGTTGGTCCATATAGGCGCTGCGCCACGGGGCGCGGAGGGTTTCCGGACCTTTGCTCGCCGGGCCGTGTTCTTTCTGATCTTTGTTGCCCATGGGGTGAGTGTACTCGGGCCCGGAACGAGCCGATAAGGGTGACAGCGCACCGCGAGCAGGGGAATACGCATGAATCGCATCGAGAACATCATGACCCGCGAGGTCGTCACCGTGACGATGGACACGCCGATCGGCGTGATCAAGAACGCGTTCGATCGGCACAAGTTCCATCATGTTGTGGTCGTTGAGGAGGGGCGGGCGGTCGGCGTGATCTCGGATCGCGACCTCTTGCGCACGATCAGCCCGTTTGTCGGGAAGCTCGCCGAGCGGAAGATCGACTTCCTGACGATGCAGAAGAAAGCGCATCAGATCATGACGCGCGCGATTGTTGCTGCGTCGCCGGATGATGCGGTGTCGGATGCTGCGTGCCAGATGTTCCGGCATGGGATCTCGTGCCTGCCGGTGCTCGACGAGGACGAGGGGTGCGTGGGGATCGTGACGCTCAACGATGTGCTGCGGTGGTTGCTGGATCATCACTACGAGGGCGGCGCGTCGGCGTGCAAGGCGGCGTAGAGACTTCGCCCATGACGCTTCGCGTCATGGCGAGTTGAGAGTCTGTAGACCGGCTCACGGCGAGCCGCTCGCCTGTTGAGGTGATCTGCACCGGGTTGGGCGTGCATCACTCGAGTCGGCCGTTCGTGGAACCCATCCGGGCATTGACGGTACACTCGCGGTCGCGGCGGGCGTTTTTTGATGCGCGCCGGTTGCCCTATTTAGACGAGGAGTTTGCATGTTTCAGTCCGTGTCGATGTCGTCCCGCTCTGCGCGCAAGATCCTGGTGATCGGCGGCTTCAAGAACGAGTCTCTGGATCGTGAGTCGGCGGGGTTTGATAAGTCCGGCGCGGCGTCGGCGGCGATCAACCGGGCCGAGGTGACGCGCGAGGCGGGGCAGGTCGCCGAGGCGTTCCCGAATGGGGGCGGGCGCGGCGGGTACGAGCGTGTGCTGATCGTGGGCTTGGGGGAGCGGGGCGATGTGACGCTCGATACGGTGCGGAATGCTGCGGGCGCGGTGGGTCGCCGGTTGGCGGCTCTCAAGGCGAAGGATGTGGACATCGAGATCGCCAGTGCGCTGGGCAAGACGGGGCTTTCGGCGGCGGGCGCGGGTTCTGCGTTCGGCGAGGGGATGGGGCTGATCGCCTATAACCGGGATCACTTCAAGGGGAGTGCCGCGACGCTGCCCGTTCGCACCAAACTGGCGATGTATTGCTCGGACGCGTCGTTCCGTAAGGGGATGGAGCGCGGGTTGAAGCTGGGGTTCTCGGCGAACATCGCGCGGAACCTTTCGGAGACGCCGCCGAATATCTGCACGACGACGGCGATCGCGGACTACTGCACGAAGATGGCGAAGAAGGTTGGTTTGTCGTGCAAGGTGCTGAGCGGCTCGGAACTCGAGCGCGAGCGGATGACGGGGTTGATCAATGTCGGCAAGGCGTCGGAGCAGCCGCCGTGCCTGGTGCGGCTGGAGTACAAGCCGGGCGGGCGTGCGCGTCGGGGCGCCAAGCCGGTTGTTCTGGTCGGCAAGACGATGGTGTACGACTCGGGCGGTTTGTCGATCAAGACGGGCGGGTTCATGCGCGGCATGAAGCGTGACAAGGACGGCGGGTGCGCGGTGATCGGCGCGATGCACGCGATCGCGACGGTGATTAAGCCGAGGGTCCCGGTCGTGGCGCTGCTGGCGGTTGCGGAGAACTCGATCTCGGACGAGGCGTACCGCCCGGACGACATCATCACGTTCCGCAATGGCGTGACGGTCGAGGTGACGAACACGGACGCGGAGGGTCGTCTGGTGATGGCCGACGCGTTGTGCTGGGCGTGCGACTCGGAGGACCCGGCGTGCATCGTTGACATGGCGACGCTGACGGGCGGGGTGGTGATCGCGCTGGGCTCGACGTACGCGGGGATGTGGTGCGACGACGACAACCTGCGGGGGCAGTTGGAGAGCGCCTCGGCGGTCTCGGGCGAGCGGTTGTGGCGCTTGCCGCACCACCAGGAATACCGGGACATGATGAAGTCGGATGTCGCGGACATCATCAACTCGTCCCCGGAGCGGAAGGCGCACCCGATTCAGGGCGCGGCGTTCCTTTCGTACTTCGTGGAGCCGGGCGTGGCTTGGGCGCACCTGGACATCGCGGGTGTGCACGCTGTGGAGGGCGATCGCGGGCCGTATGTAAAATCTTCGTGCACGGGGTTCGGGGTGCGTCTGGTCGCGGAGTGGCTCGACAAGATGTAAGTCGCTGGCAGTTCGAGATCTGCAAACACGCCGCCGATGTGCGGCGTGTTTTCGTTTCCGGTGGTCGTGTGGCTCGGCGCAATTCTTTCCGATGAGTTATCGGATATTTCGTTGACACCGATACAGGTGGCCGTATTGTTCTGCCGTCAGTCCCGAAGGGGTGCGCACACACCCTGATCGGTGCCTGGGAATAGTCAGAGAGAGTCAGCGCGGCAACGCACACATCGCCGCCACAAACACAGAGGAGTTGTCATGTCGATTCGCGCTATCGCTATGGGTATGGGTATCGTTGCGCTCGCGGGCGGGACGGCCAACGCGGGTGTGATGTTCGGGAGCAGCACTGTCGATTTCGAGGGGTTCGGGGCCGGGACGGTGATGAGCAACCAGATTCCCGGGATGACGATCTCGGCGATCAACAACAACGGTCCGAACATCGCGATGATCTTCGACTCGTCGAACTGGACGGGCGGGGACAACGATCTGCAGACGCCGGCGTACCACCCCACGAACAATCAATCGCTCGGCAAGATCCTGATCATCTCCGAGGACGGTGACTCGAGCGATCCGGACGACGAGGCGGACGGCGGGCGTTTGTACTTCGATCTCGACTTTGTGGCGGAGCGTCTGACGGGCATCATCGTGGACATCGAGAGCAGCGAGACGTACCAGGTCAAGCTGTACCGCAACGGTTCGGAGGTGTTCAGCACGGGCCTGGTCAATGGTCTGGGCGACAACTCGCTCAATCCGTTTGACACGGGCGACATCGCCGGCGGGTTCGACAAGGTGCGGATCAAGCTCTCGGGTTCGGGCGCGGTGGGCGGGCTGAACTTCGTCCCGACGCCGGGCACGGCGGCGTTGCTCGCGGGCGCCGGCTTCCTCGGTGCGCGCCGCCGGCGCTGAGTGGGCCGCTCCGGTTTCCGAGATGTCAGACATGTGCACTGCGCGGCCGCTCTTCGGGGCGGCCGCGTTCTTTTTGGGCGGGAGCGTCAGATGAGCGGGATGCCGAGCCATGCGAGCATGGCGACGAAGGCGACGAGCGCGGTGATGAGGACCCATCGCTTGTTGCCCGCGTGGGCGGCCTCTTCTGCGTGGCCGCAGGCCGGGCAGATGGTGGCGCTGTGGTACATCTCGGTGCGGCATGAGGCGCAGCGTTTGACATCGGAGCCGAACTTGCAGAGGTCTTCTTCGCTCGGGCCTTCCTCGTCGAAGTCGAACTCTTTGCCGGTTTTGGGTCCGCCGCAGCAACTCATCCTTCGTGCTCCCTATTCGTTCCTCCATGGCTCGTTCGTTGATACGGGTCGAGCCATGGCACGGTCGTTGTGATTATTGGATCAGGTGCGCGGGTTTGGGGGTGTCGTCCTTGATCTTCTGCTTTTTCATCTCGGTGCGGGGGTCGTCGCAGGAGAAGAGCCATGCGTCGTTATCGATACGCGCCTGGAGGTGGACGGGGCGTCCCCACAGGACACGGAGGTTCTTGAGGACCTGCGCGGCCTTGGCGACTTCGATATCCAGCCCGTTCCACTGGTGGGCGAGGTAGAGCTCGCCCCGGTTGGTGTAGTTGGCGTCGACGACGAAGATGAACGGCTGGCCCATGTTGGTGATTCGGTAGAGCAGTTCCTGCTTGACCTGTTGCCAGTCGCGGGAGACGACGCGGACTTCGCCTGTCTGCGGGTCGCGCCGGTAGCGGTACATGTTGTGGCGTTCGACGAACTCCTCGGTGAGGAACTCGTCGATGAAGTTGACATCGTTGTAGATGCGCCGGACCTCGAAGATCTTGTCGCGGCCCTTCATGGACTTGTCGTCGTGCTTCTCGCGCTGGCCGATGTGTTCGAGGCGTTCCCATTCGGAGCCGTGCTGGCCGCGGTCCCAGCGGCGTTCGATGTCTTTGAAGAGTTCGACGCCGATTTTGTAGGGGTTGAAGCCGCCGACGGGCATGTGGATGACGCCGGCGTGCTGATCGGCGTAGTCGACGATCTCGGAGGCCTCGACGAAGTGTTCGGTCATGAGTTTGGAGTGCCAGTAGGTGGCCCAGCCCTCGTTCATGATCTTGGTCATCGCCTGGGGGGCGTAGTAGTAGGACTCGTCGCGGACGATGGAGAGGATGTCCTGCTGCCAGTCGTCGAGCCGCGCATTGTGCAGGATGAAGGCGAGGACATCGCGCTCGGGTCGCGACGGGAACTTGGAGCGCGCGGCGAGTTTTTTCTCTTCGTAGATGCGGCGCTGGCGGTCGGTCTCGGAGGCTGGGTTGACGAAGGGGTCCATGTAGGACTTTGCGGGGAGGCGTGTTGGCTCGAAGGCGCCTGACTCTTCGGGTGTCGAGGCGGGGGGTGAGAAGACGGAGTAGGGGTCGATGAGGTGCTCGACGGAGAGGCAGACATCGATGAAGCGTTCGACGGCGTCGATGCCGTGTCGGTCGATGTGCTTGGCGATTCGCGTGGCGTGGTTCGCCATGGTGTTGATCATCTTGCGGTCGGTGCGGCTGAACCAGAAGTTGTGCTTGAAGAAGTCGGCGTGGCCGAAGACATGGGCCATGACGAGTTTCTGATCGATGACGGCGTTGGACTCCTGGAGGTAGGCGTAGACGGGGTCGTTGTTGATGACCATCTCGTAGATGCGGCCGAGGCCGTAGGCGTCGCGCTTGGAGAGTTTCTCGAACTCCATGCCGAAGCGCCAGTGGGGGTAGCGGACGGGGAAGCCGCCGTAGGCCGCGATCTGGTTCATGGTCTGGAAGTCGAGGACCTCGAAGACGACATCGAAGTAGTCGAGGCCGAGTTCGCGGGCCTTGGCGTCGATCTTGACGCGGTGGGCCTCCAACTCATCCGGGAGTTCGGTATGGGTCGGGCGGTGGTTCATCCATCAACTGTATCGGCGTCGCAGCGGGGGGGCGATGATGGCGATGTTCGGCTATCGGACAAGGGCGAGGAACGCGATCGGGCCGAGGAGCGCGAGGGCTGCAGCGCCGGAGGCTGCGAGCCATCTGAGATTGGTGCCCCAGCGGCAGATACGACGGCGGAACGGGAGCCAGATCGCCAACTCTGTGCTGCTGACGAGCAACCCGCCGAAGAGCGCCACCAGTTCGGCGCCGCCTCCGAAGTAGTCCCCGCCGTATTCCATCAGCATCAGGCCGAAGTAGATGCCCATGAGGAACGAGAACATGAATCCGCCCGAGATGCCCACGAGACCGAAGATCCACGCGGCCAGACGCGGTTCGACGAGGCCGACGCGGAGCATGAGCGATTGGCCGCACTCAGGGCACACGCTTCCTTGCAATCCCTTGAGTGAATAGCGGCACGAGGGGCACGGCTCGTCGCGGTGCGCGAGGTAGTCGGCGAGAAAGTCGCGTTCGGCGTCGGGCATGGGGGGATGATAGAAGAATGGGGACCGCCCCCACCGTCACACTTCGT
>CALFMQ010000131.1 GCA_937879825.1 uncultured Phycisphaerales bacterium | reverse complement strand
ACGATTCATGGAGACGATGAGTGCGAACTTATTCCATAAGAAGCAGCGCACGGATATTTTCTGGGACGCGCACAAACTGACTTCTCAGACTTATCCGCGGGTCTTTGATGCGCAAACGCTCTCTGGCCTTGGCTGCATGGCCTCCGTCCTGCACAAGATCGCCACTGACATACGGTTGCTGTCGAACCGCAAAGAGATCGAGGAGCCGTTCGAGAAGGACCAGATCGGTTCGAGCGCCATGCCGTACAAGCGGAACCCGATGCGGTGCGAGCGGGTGTGCGCGCTGTCGCGGTTCGTGTGGAACCTTGTCGGCAATGCGTACGACACGGCGGCGACGCAGTGGCTGGAGCGCACGCTGGATGACAGCGCGAATCGGCGGATGGTGCTGCCCGAGGCGTTCCTGGCGCTGGACGGGTGTCTGGACATCATGATCAATGTGGCGGGGGGTTTGATCGTGAACGAGGCGATGGTGAAGAAGAACCTGATGGCGGAGTTGCCGTTTATGGTGACGGAAGCCGTGATGATGGAGGCGGTGAAGAGGGGCGGGGATCGGCAGGAGCTACACGAGGCGATTCGCAAGCACTCGATGGAGGCGGGTCGGCGCGTGAAGCAGGAGGGGGCGGAGAATGATCTGATTGATCGCCTGAAGAAGGAGCCGCTGCTGAGGGGCGTGGATATCGACGCGATGATGGACCCGATGAAGCACATCGGGCTGGCGGTCGAGCAGACGGAGCGGTTCCTCGCGGAGGTGGTGGAGCCGATGCGTGAACAGTTGGGGGACGGGGCGGGGGAGGAGACGGAACTGCGGGTGTGAGGCGTCGTTTGTGAGCTGTTCTTGAGCGAAGTCGTAGAAACCCCCTGCGCGGGCGTGTTGTTATCGACTCAGAAACTGCTACTACGACTGGCTGATAGATACCGCGATCACACTCAAGATTTGGAGATTGGTGCATGCAGTTCTGGGCCGAGTTCGCCGACTGGGACAAACTGAAGCGTGTGTACGAGGCCAAGGGCGCCGAATGCCTGAAGAAGATGGACGAGGAAGATCGCGACGAGATCTTCGAGAACGCGGTGGAGCCGCACATCGGCGACTCAAATGTCATGAACATGGACGCCTCGCAGATGGCCCAGTTCATGCGGGAGCACCTTTCTGCAAGAAACACGGAACGCGCCTACGAGTTCCTTCGATACTTTTGCACGTATCTCGAAGGCGACGATCGGCGCAGCCTGTTTTGCCGCTGCAAGGACATTGGGCTCGATGCGGAGCGCATGGGTGTCGTATCGATCCAATCGCCCGACACCGTTCGAGCGATCTACACCTCCTACCAGAAGTTCCCATGGTTCTGGGTCCGGCGGGCCGCCAAGAAGGTATGGAAGAAGAAATCGAACTGGTTCGATACCGAGCCGGAGTCATATCAGGTTCTTCTTGATTACTTCGCTGCGTGGGGCGGGGTGTACGAGAAAGCGGCGGAGTCGGGGCGCGGATTGGTGTTCTGGAACTGCTGAATACCGGCCGCTGTCGCGATTCCTGATAATCTTCCCCTCTCGATGCCGCAGTCTGTGATCAACTTGTGGGGGTCGGTGCCGCCGGTTGTGCAGGGGGTGTTGTTGCTTGCGCTGGGTATTGTGCTGCTGGTGAAGGGCGGGGATTTGCTGGTGAGCGGTGCGGTGACGCTGGCGCACAAGATGGGGATTCCGACGCTGGTGATCGGGCTGACGGTGGTGGCGTTCGGGACGAGCGCGCCGGAACTAGCGCTGAATCTGGCTGCGGCGCTGAATGACAACTCGGGGCTGGCGTTCGGGAATGTGGTGGGGTCGAACATCGCGAACATCGGGTTGATCCTGGGTGTGGCGGCGATCATCAGCCCGATCCGGGTGAACTCGATCGTGATCCGGCGCGAGTTGCCGATCATGATCGCGGTCACCCTGATTACGGTGACACTGATGTGGCTGCCGCATTCGGTCGGGGGGGAGGGGGCGGCGGACGATGTGACGCTCCATGTGTTGTCGCGGAACGACGGCGCGTTCCTGCTGGGCATTTTTCTGGCGTTCATCGGGTACCAGGTGTGGGCGGCCAAGAGCCCGAAGAGCGTCGGGGGGATCGAGCCGGAGCTGGAGCAGTTCTCGGAGCGGGACCGGAAGCGTTCGGCGGGTGTGGGCGTGGTGCTGGTGTTGATCGGGCTGGTGGGGTTGGCGGCGGGCGGGAAGTTGTCGGAGATGGGGGCGGTGAGCGTGGCGCGGGTGATGGGGATGAGCAACGAGCTGATCGGGCTGACGATTGTGGCGCTGGCGACGAGTCTGCCGGAGTTGTTTACCTCCGTGGCGGCGGCGCGGAAGGGTCAGGCGGACATCGCGGTGGGGAATGTGGTGGGGTCGAATGTGTTCAATCTGCTGCTCGTGCTGGGCGCTTCGGCGATGGCGAACCCGGTTTTGGTGCCGATGCACGGGGAGCGTGCGCTGGTGGTGCTGGTGGGGATCAGCATCCTGCTGTGGCCTGTGTGCCGCATGGGCGGGAAGATGGTTTCGCGGATCGAGGGGGCGCTCCTGCTTGCGATCTACATGGCGGTGATGGCGTGGGAGGTTTGGATCGCGATGGGTGCGCGCGGGGGCGGATGATGCACGCGCGGTAGGATGGTCGCGATGAGCGAGCGTCCGCTTGATGATGATCATGCGCCGATGGACGACCTGCACGAGGAGCGCGGGGGCGGGGTTGTGTCGCGCGAGGAGCGCGAGATGGATGCCGATGAGCGTGTGGAGGCGCTGATCGAGGCGGAGGCGGGGGCGCAGCAGATCGCGGTTGCGGTTGAGGAGCAGGAACCGGCTGACGCTGCGGAGACGCTTGAGAGTCTGGAGCCGAAGGAGTCGAAGGAAGTTGTCCACGAGATGGACAACGAGTCGGCGGCGGACGCCCTCTCGCATATGGACCCCGCGCTGGCGGCGACGGTTCTGCTGGACATGGAGGACTCTGAGGTTGCGCAGATCATCGCGCTGATGGCGCCGGACGATGCTGCGGACATCATCCAGGAGCTGCCCAAGGGGGTCGCGGACCACATCCTGACGCTGCTGCCGCCGAGGGACGCGGCGATCGTCGGGAAGTTGGCGGTGTACGACCCGGAGTCGGCGGGCGGTGTGATGACGACGGAGATCATCGTCGTCCGCGACTCGATGACGATCGGGCGTGCGATCGAGTTTGTGAAGCGGCATCACATCTCGGATGAGCAGAGCGATGTGTTCGTGGTGGACGAGCAGCGGCGGCTGGTGGGGACGATCGGGCTGCGGACGCTGATTGTGGCGGAGGATGGCGATGCGGTGTCGCTCCACATGGACGGCGACATCGACTTTGTGACGCCGGAGCAGGACCGGGAAGAGGTCGCTCGGTTGTTCGACAAGTACGACCTTCGGACGCTTGCGGTGGTGGACGAGCACCAGCGTGTGCTGGGGATGGTGACGGTTGACGATGTGATCGACATCATCGCGGAGGAGGCGACGGAGGACACGCTCAAGAGCGTGGGCGCGGGCGCCGACGAGGCGGTGTACTCGCGCGTGATGGACAAGATTCGCGGTCGTCTGCCGTGGCTGGCGGTGAATCTGCCGATGGCGGCGATCGGGAGCAGTGTGATTCTGCTGGCCGAGCCGCTGGTGAAGGAGTTGCCGATCGTGGCGGCGGTGTACCCGGTGATCGCGAATCAGTCGGGGAACGCGGGGAACCAGTCGATGGCGGTGACTTTGCGCGGGCTGGTGCTGGGCGAGATTCGCAAGGGCCGGCTCCGGCCGCTGGTGGTTCGCGAGGTGTTGTTCGGCGCGGTGTCGGGGCTGGTGCTGGGCGGGTTGTTTGCGCTGGGGCTGACCTTGCTGGGGATGATCGGTCGGTCGACGGGGAGCGACTCGACGCTTGCGGGATTCGATTGGCCGCTGGCGCTGGTGGCGGGTCTGGCGATGGGCGGGGCGTTCCAGTTCTCGGTGTTGGTTGGGCTGGGTGTGCCGATGGCGTTGCAGCGTCTGGGGAAGGACCCGGCGACGGCGTCGACGATTTTCGTGACGATGATGACGGATCTGCTGTCGTACTCGGCGTTCCTGGGGCTGGTGTTTCTGTTGAAGCCGTGGCTGATGGGCGGGTAGGGCGGTTGGTTTGACGGTTGGACCCCGACCCGCGACACTCCCGGAACCCCGCCCGATCGGTCCTCGTATGGCTCGTGCGGGCACGGATGGGCTGCGGGCGGTGGGCCTCGGCCCCTCGCGGCGCGGGTGCATGGACCCCTGTTTCGATGTTTCCTTTTTCTTGATGGAGTCGCCTGATGGCTTCTCGTAGTTCTGCCAACACCCCGGTTGTCGTGTCGATCGCGCTGCTCGGGTTGCTCGTTGTGGTGCTGTTCGTGTTGTCGGTGGTGTTCTTCGCCAAGAGCCAGCGTCTGGCGACGGACCTTACGGCGGCGCAGGACAACCTGAAGATCGCTGTTCGCGACTCCGATCCGCCGGACCGCTGGGAGGTTCTCAAGGCGGAGGCGGCGAAGGACCCGGACCGCCCGAGCGTGGTTCGGTACCTCGACAAGACGCGGCAGGAGGCGATTCGCGCGATCACGAGTTCGCCCAACGACACGATGGAGCGGGTGCGGGAGAAGATGAAGGAAGCGGGCGCGGGCAACGGCCAGTCGCTGTTGGCGACGCTGGCGGCGCGGGACGGTGAGATCGGCAGGCTCAACGCGGCGCTGAGCGAGGCGCGGGCTTCTCTTGCGAGCGCGCAGGATGAACTGGCGCACTCGGATGAGAAGCAGCGGGTGATGCGCGACGAGATGATCTCGACGATCACGACGCTTCAGGCGGAGATCGACGGGTACCGCCAGGGGGCGGAGAATGTGCGGCAGGGCCTTCTGGGTATCGAGGGCGTTGTCGATGAGCGCACGCAGTCGCTCGAGGATCAGTACCAGGCGAACATCCGGTCGCTCGAGGACCAGGTGAACGGGCTGCTGGACGAGAACCAGATTCTGCCCTCGCGGGTGCAGGAGCTCGAGGGCAAGACGGCCAACACGACGCTCAGCCCGCGGGGCGAGGCGTCGCTCGTGGATGCGCGGGTGGTCGGCGTGGATGCGGGTGCGCGGACTGTGTACCTGGACATCGGACGGCGTCAGCGCGCGGTGATGGGTATGACCTTTGAGGTGTACGGGAACCAGGTCGATATCGCGCCGGACGCGAACGGCGAGTATCCCTACGGCAAGGGGACGGTTGAGATTACCCGTGTTGACGACACGACCTCGGTGGGGCGGATCATCCGCGAGAACCGCGGGAACCCGATCGTTCGGGGCGATGTGGGCGCTAACGCGGTGTACGACCCGAACAAGGTGTATTCGTTTGTTGTGTTCGGGAACTTCGATCGCAACAACGACGGCGTGGCGACATTGAAGGAGCGTCAGCAGATCGAGGCGGATATCGCCGAGTGGGGCGGCCGGATCTCGGAGGAGCTGGACGGCTCGACGGACTTCCTCGTGCTGGGTCAGCGTCCGCTGCTCCCGCCGCAGCCGCGTCCGGACGATCCGGTGGAGCTGACGGTCGCGTACACGAATGCGCGTGGCGAGCAGATCAAGTACGACGAGTTGTTCGAGTCGGCGAAGCGGACGGGGATTCCGATTCTGAATCAGAATCGCCTGTTCACGCTGACCGGGCTGCACGCGCGGCGGTAGTGTGAGTCGAGCGTGAGCGAGCCGCCGCGCCGGAACAAGCGCAAGAAGAGAAAGCTCCCGGCCTGGACGCACGGGGCGGTGTACGCGGGCGTGCGCGCGGGTGCCGCGGCGATCAACATCGCGGGGGTTGGCCCGTCGACTCGGGGGCTTGCGAGCTTCGGGGGCGCGTTCGCTTCGATGCCCTTCAACCGGAAGCGGCTTGAGCGCGCGAAGGAGAATCTCTCGTGGTGCTTCCCGGAGTGGGACGCGGCGCGGGTGCATCGGTATTCGATCGAGGCGTACCGTCATTTGTTCTCGCTCGGGGCGGAGGTGGCGCTGGCGCCGCGGCTGCTCACGGAGGATGGGTACGCGGCGCATATCGAGCTCGGGGAACTGGAGGGCGCGCTGAAGCCATTGCTCGAGGGCGAGCCGACGCTCTTGCTGACCGGGCACTGCGGCAACTGGGAGATGCTGGGGTACACGGTGGCGCTGCTGGGGTTCCCGGTGCACGCGCTGTACCGGCCGATGGACATGAAGCCGGTTGACACGTGGGTGCGCGAGACGCGCGGGCGGCGTGGGATGGTGCTGGTCGATAAGTTCGGCGCGGCGCGCGTGTTGCCGGCGTTGATGGAGCGCGGCGTGCCGCTGGGGTTTATTGCGGATCAGAACGGCGGGGACAAGGGGTTGTTTGTGCCGTTCTTCGATCGGCTGGCGAGTTCGTACAAGACGATCGGGCTGATGGCGATTCAGTTCGGCGCGCGGATCGTGTGCAGCCAGGCGCGGCGGCTGGGCGGATTGCCGGGCGACGGCGTGCCGGCGAGTTTCCGGTACCGGATTGATGTGGTGGACTCGTTCGGGCCCGACTCGTGGGAGGGTGAGCCCGATCCGGTGTTCTACATCACGGCGCGGTACCGTCGGGCGCTGGAGGAGATGGTGCGGCGGGCGCCGGAGCAGTACCTGTGGATGCACCGGTACTGGAAGAGCCGCCCGGGGCACGAGCGGAAGGGGCGGCCTTTCCCGGACAAGCTGCGCGAGAAGATCGAAGCGCTCCCGTGGATGACGGGTGATCGGGTGGAGCGGATCGTGGCGCGGTCGGCGGTGGACGCGGCGCTGCTGGCGGAGCGGGCGCGTTGATTGATGGGGCGGATGGGCCGATACTCCCCCCCCACCTCCCCCACGGCCCCCACGCCCCCTTGGATTGATGCGAGAGAAAGGACGGAGCCCTGTCGCGGACGCGGACCATTCTGCTGGTGAAGATGCTCGACACGCCGGAGCCCGAGTTCGGCGCGGACGATCATGTTGACGGCGGCGATGACCCGACGCGGGACACGATGCTGAACGCGGTGGCGCTCGGGTCGTGGCGCGAGGTGGTGCGGCAGTTGGGGGCGTTCAACACGGCGCCGGACGGGTCTTCGGACTCACCGGGGATGTTGTTCGGGCCGGGGATCATCGTGCAGTTGCCGATGCTGGGGCCGGACGATCCGGTGATGCAGGTGGTGGTGACGATCGAGGAGGAGGGGATCGCGTGGCCGGTGTTGACGCGGGTGTGCCGCCTGCTGAAGTGGAAGATGATGGACCCGAAGACGGGTCGTACTTTTGGGTAGTTTCGTGCGGACGCTGGAGTGTCCGCACGAGTTGAGGACTTGTAGAACGGCTCGCGTCACGCCGCTCGCCTGATGAGAGGTCTAGAGTCGGGGGGAAGTCGGCGGGATTCTTGGCGCGACGATCGATTCGCAGAGAACACGGATGAGAGAGGGCAGGATTGGTCATGCCGCAGGAAACGAAAGCGAAGAGCGGGACGGGCGACGAGAAGGCGTCGTTGCAGGGGATGGTGGCGTCGCGCGAGGACGAGATCGGTCTGATCGGCGCGCTGGAGCGGGCGTTCGACTACCGGGGCGATGTGACGATTCATCGCACGGACGGGTCGAGCGTTGAGGGGTACATCTTTGATCGGCGCAAGGGTGAGACGCTGGCGGCGTCGAGCGTGCGGATCATGCTGGCGGAGGGGGGCGAGAAGGTGCGGATCGGGTTTGACGAGATTGATCGGCTGGAGTTTTCCGGGCGGGACATGGCGCACGGGAAGAGCTTCGAGGGGTGGGTGAAGCGGTACATCGAGAAGAAGCGCGCCGGGGAGACGGCGAGCATCGAGAGCGAGTCGCTGGATTAGCGATCGGTCAGGCGATTGATCGCTTCGGTAAACTCGCGCTTGAGTTGCTCGTGCGACTCGCCGGTCGCGGGGCCGGCGAAGCCGGTGTAGATCGAGTCGATCTCGCCGCCGGGCTTGATGAAGATGAATGTGGGGTAGGCCTTGACGCCCGAGAGGAAGGGGAGGGCTTTGGTTGCGTCGGCTTTGTCGCTGGTGCCGGCGAGGAGGAGGGGCCAATCGATGGTGTGGCGTTTGGCGTAGATGTTGATCTGGTTGGCGTCGCGCTGGGCGTCGCCGGTGACTTCGAATGCGAGTCCGACGACTTCGAGGGCGGGATGATCGGCCTTGAGTTGCTTGAGCAGCGCGGTGGCGTCGGTGCAGTTGGGGCACCACGTGCCGAAGAGGTAGATGAGGCGCGGCGATTCGATATTGTCGGCGAGTGAATGCATCTTGCCGGCGGCGTCGGGGAAGGAATAGGCGCTCCAGGGGGTGTGCTCGGAGGCGAGCGTCATATTCCACGGCGCGGGCATGTCGCTCAGGTCGGCGACACTCTTGAGGGTGTCGTGCCACCAGTCGCCGGACCAGAAATCACCGGTGAGTGAGCCGTCGTCGGCGCGCTTGATATCGAAGAGGAAGGCGTGTGCGCCGTCGAAGACGGAGAGTTGGATGCGGTCGTTGGAGTGCATGTTGCCGGCGAGGTAGCGGTAATCGCCGGTGGGGGTTTCGAAGGTTGCTTCGATGATGGAGGGGTAGACCTCGCGCGCGGCGAAGATCGCTGTTTCTTCGGACTGATCGAACCGGACGGGCTGGCGGATAAAGAAGGGGCGTTCGTTGAAGTGCGCTGTGCGAGCGATGTTGGGGAACAGCTGTTGGTCGCCGGCGCTGGCGTGGAACGGGATGGTGGCGAAGTTGTCTGGGCCGCGGCGCTTGGTCCATGTGCCGTGCATGCGGAGGCCGAGTTGATCGATCTCGGCGCGGATGATGGAGTCGTAGTGATCGAAGGCGAGGATGACCTCGTGGGTTTGGCGGTTGATCTCGAATCGCGGGACTTCGATGTATTCGCCCCCGTTGACGATGAAGGGGACGAGTTTGCCGGCCTGCGTCTGGAAGACGAGACGGAATGGGAGTTTGCCCCCCGGCGTGTCGAGCCACGCGTGCCAGTCGCCGGGGCGGGGTGTGTACATCTGCTCCTCACCCAACAGTTCCCGCGCCGCCATTGCGACGACATCATCGACGATGGCGTTGGGGAGCGGGATGGAGAGGTTGTAGTGGGCGATTTTCCATTGATCGCCTTGTTTGATGAGCACGCCTGTGCCGCGGCACGGGCCCATGTTGGGCGTGACGAGTTGTTCATCGAACCATGCAGTGTCGGCGGCGGCGTTGAACGAGATATTGCGTTCGCCCTCGGCGAAGAACTCCCACGCTTTTCCCCGCTCGAAGTACGGGTGCGCCCACGCGCGGAACTCTTTGGCGGTCCATCGCTCGGTGGCATCGGTGCCCATGAACACCGCGTCGTCGCCGGCGAAGTGCGCGAAGTACGCGTCTTCGTCGGCGAGCCACGCGGCGCGGTGCCAATCGTTGAGCATGATATTGATCGAGGCGCGCTCGTTCTGGAGGTCGGCGGGCGCGAAGAGCGTGAGCAGGGCGAGCAGCCAGTGTGTCATGGGTGGACTCCGTGCGATGGAGCGCGGTGGCGCCCGCGTCGATGGAATCGTACCGGGGTCATCGGGGCGGGTTCAGGTGTCGTCGGGGGACGGCGGGACGACGAAGTGATCGATGACGGATGGCGCGGGTTCGGGCGTGATCTCGTAGAGGACGAGGCCGTTGATCTCGCGTCGGAAGGCGTGGAAGTCGGGCGAGCCGCCGGTTGCGAGGCCGCCGGCACGCTGGTCTTTGTCGAGTCGATCGACGATGACGACGGCGGGGCCGGCGCTCGTGCGGACGAAGAGCCACATGGAGGACGAGGAGATGGCGGGCTTGGTCGCGTCGGAGTATTTCCAGCCGACGATCTCGATGCCGGGCGTGGTGAGGGGGAGGAGCGCGGCGCGGCCGGTCTTGCCCTGGACCGCCTTGACGAACTCCGCGTCGGTCTCGCAGCGCCATTCGGGGATGAATCTTGCGGCCTGGGCGTCGCGGTAGATCTGCTCGGCGTTGAGGCGCGCGTACGGAGAGACAACCCCCCCATTGCTCCCGCCCCCCCCGCTCCCCCCGCCCCCCCCGGCGCCCCCGGCGCCACCGGGCAGGAGGCCGGCTTGCCATGCGATGACGGCTGCGGCTCCGACGAGGGCGAGGGCTGCGGCGATGGCGAGGAGCGCGCGGCGCGCGGGCTTCGGCGCGATGGAGGCGATGGGCGCGGCGGCGGGCGGATCGGACCAGCGCGCGATCGAGTCGTCGATCTTGCGGGCGAGTTCGAACTCGGCGCGGAAGTCGGCGTTGTCGCGCATGAGGCGGTCGAACTCGGCGCGGTCGGCGGGCGAGGCGTCACCGGCGAGGATCGCGTCGATCAGGCGTTCGTGATGTTCGTCGTGCGGCGTCAAGGGCGCGAGACCTCCTCTCGGTTCCCTCGGAGTGTGTCGCGCATGCGTTTGCGGGCGCGGTGGACGTGGCTCATGGCGGTTCCTTCCGGCAGGTCCATGGCGGAAGCGATTTCTTTGTAGGACAGGCCGGCGACGGTGCGGAGCAGGAGGCACGCGCGGGCGGGCGGTTCGAGGTCGTCGAGCGCGGCGGCGACGTGGTCATCGAATGCGGGTTGGTCCGGCGCGAGTTCGCCTCTCGGCGTGATGGGGTTGGGGCGGACGACGATCTCGGGGTGCGCGCCCTTGTCGAGGTCGGCGGTGGCGTGTGTGTTGCGGCGCGTGGTGGTGCGCGCGTGGTTGAGGGCGGTGAAGCGGACGATCTGGCTCATCCATGCGCTGAATGAGGAGTCGGGGTTGAAGTCGGCGAGTTTGGTGAGCGCTGTGGCCGCGGACTCCTGCACGATGTCCTCCGCTGCGTGTCGGTTCGCGGTGATTCCCGCTGCGATCGCCCAGAAGAGTTTCTTGTGTTGCTGGAAGCGCGCGGCGAACGACTCGGGCGACAACGTCGTGCCACGCCCGGGCATGCCGTCCCTCATCGCCGGCTCCGGATCACTCATTCACAATGCCAATGTTGTGGGGGTGTCCGGGCATTGCGGTCAGTCGCGTTTGGCGGCCCATATGTGTGGGTTTCGGCTCCAGCGGGCGTATCGCGCCAGCGCCATCACGGGGAAATAGTGTCGGTAGAGGTGGTACCGGAGGTAGAAGACCTTGGGGAAGCCGGTGCCGGTGAACCATTTTTCCTGCCACGCGCCGGCGGGCTCGGGGAGGATGTGCTCGGGGGCTTCGGCGGGGGCGTCGGCGTCGAGCTGGACATCGGCGAGGTACTGCATGGCGCGCTGCACGGCTTCGTCCTGCGCGCCGATGAGGTACATGAGGGCCATTGCGCCCCAGGCGGTCTGCGACGGGGTGGAGGGGCCCTGACCCATGAGCGACTCATCGAGATAGGAGTTGGCGGTTTCGCCGAAGCCGCCGTCGTCGTTCTGCGCGGCGCGGAGCCATGCTTCGGTCTTTTTCAGATAGGGCTGGTAGAGGTTCTCGCCGGCGTGGTAGAGGCCTCCGATGGCCTGCCATGTGCCGTAGAGGAAGTTGACGCCCCAGCGTCCCCACCAGCAGCCCTCGGGGCGCTGCTCGCGCTTGATGTAATCGACGCCCGCGCGGATGGCGGGATGTGTGCGGGGGAGTTGGCATGTGACGAGCGCTTCGATGGTGCGGCCGGTGATATCGGCGCAGGAGGGGTCCTGCATGGCGTTATGGTCGGCGAAGGGGACATGCTCCATCCAGCGGCGGTCTTTGGTGCGGTCGAAGGCGGCCCACCCGCCGTCGTCGTTCTGCATGGCGAGCATCCAGCGGACGCCTCGTGATGCTGCGGCGCGGTAGCGGTCGGCATTGGCGCCTCCTTCTTGCGCGGCGCGCCAGAGCGCTGTGCAGACCATGGCGGTGTCGTCGACATCGGGGTACCAGTCGTTGCGGTACTCGAAGGCCCACGCCCCCCCCCGATTTGCGCCGGCGCCGGGTCCCATGCGCATGGACCGGTCGTGTTTGCGGAGGTTGTTGATCCAGTCGCCGACCATGGTGACTTCACGGTCGAGGAGCCAGTCGCAGACTTGTGCGATGCGTTGTTCGCTTGCGGCGCTGAGGCCCGCTTCGCACGAGGCGTAGAGTGCGGTGCCGGTGTCCCAGACGGGAGAGAAGCAGGGCTGGATGCGGGTGTGATCGGGCTCGTCGACGATGAAGCGGTTGAGTTCGCGTTCGGCGTTCTGGATGACGGGGTGCGCGCGGTCGTAACCGAGCGCCTTGAAGGCGACCTGGATATAGACCATGGGAGGGAAGATGGCGCCGAGGCCGTCGGTGGTCTCGGGCGTCATGCGCTGGAGGAGCCACTCTTCGGCGCGCTTGAGCGCGCGGGTGCGCAGGGGCGTGATGCGGGCGCGCTGGAGTTGCTTGAGCGCGGTGTCGGCGGTGAGGAAGATGTTGGTCCAGTTGAGGGGGTCGCCCGGCACACGGGACTGATTGAGTCTGTTGCGGTTGGCCTGATCGACGAAGAGTTCGCCGATTCCCATGTGCGACGGGAGGCGGCGGGTCGGTCGGAGCGCGGTGCAGATGGCGAGGGGGAGGATCATGGTGCGCGTCCACGCTGCGACTTTGTCGAGGTGGAAGGGGAACCAGCGCGGGAGGAGGACGACTTCGGGGGGGATGGCGGGGCAGGCGTCCCACGAGACCTGGCCCAATCCGGCGAGATAGAACATGGAGAAGGTGTTGATCTTTTCAGCGCCGCCCATCGCGAGGATGGCGTCGCGGGCGCGGGTCATATGGGGCGCATCGCGGTCGTCGCCCCAGAGTTTGAGCGCGAAGTAGGCCTTGACCATCGCGGAGAGGTCGGGCGGTGAGCCGGGGTACTGGCCCCATGTGCCGTCGGGGCGCTGGAGCATGCGGAGGTAGACGCAGAGTTTGTCGAAGAGGCGGAGTTCGTCGGGCGTGGCGTCGGGCGCGGACTCCTGGCCGAGCATGACCTTCATCAGGAGGTACTCGGAGTTGAGGATGGAGTCGCCCTCGAGTTCGGCGCACCAGTGCCCCCGCCCCCCCACGCCGCTCCCCTTGTCATCCTGATGGAGTTTGGACATCAGCGCGTCGAGGGCGCGTGCGAGCGCGGCATCGATGGTTGAGCCGCGCTCGATCAGTTGATGTTCGGGGTGGTCGGTGGTGATGACGCTCATCCGGGTCGTTCCTCCGTGCGGATTGGAGGGGCAGGGTACCGGAAGCGTGGGCGGCGTGAACGATTCCCGGGGCCCCGCCGGCGCGGGGCTTGTGCGCTACACTTCCGGGCTATGGAGCATGTCTCAACGGCGACTGAACTCTCTGCGGCTGCGGCGCTGTCGGTGCATGTTGACGGCGTGATGGCGGGTGAGCAGGTGAGCGAGGAGGTTCGGGGGACGCTCGGGGGGGCGTGCGATCTGGCGATGCTGTTCATCTCGGGCGAGCACATCCAGCATGCGCAGGAGATCGTGGCGCATGTGGGGCGGACGATCGAGCCGGGGGCGATGATCACGGTGACGGCGGAGGGGCTGATCGGCGGTGATCGTGAGGTCGAGCGGGCGTCGGGCGTGTCGCTTTTCGGAGCGACGATGCCGGGGACAACGATCGAGAGTTTCTTGTTTAAGGATCTGCCGCACGCGCGGGTTGAGGACCCGGCGTCGTTGTTGCGGTTGGGTCACGCGATCGGCGCGCGTGAGGACTTGCGGAGCGTGCTGTTCTTTGCGGATCCGTTCAGCGTGCCGGCGGCGGCGGTGGTTTCGAGTCTGAGCGCGGTGCCGGCGGCGATGCCGGAGGTAGCGCGGGTGCCGGTGGTGGGCGGGGTGGCGAGCGGCGCGACGGCTCCGGGGGGGAATGTTCTGGGGATGAACCACCAGTTGATGCGCGCGGGGGGCGTGGGGGTGACGATTCGCGGCGATGTGAGCGTGGACACGATCGTGAGCCAGGGGTGCCGCCCGATCGGGCAGGCGCAGGTCGTGACGGGCGCGCGGCGGAATCTGATTCTGACCCTGGGCAATCGGCCGGCGATGGCGGTGTTGCGTGAACTGGTGGAGTCGATGCCGGAGGACAACCGGAAGATTCTGGCGGGGGGCGTGCTGATCGGGATGGTGTTCGATGAGTACAAGTCGCGGTTCGGGCGGGGTGACTTTTTGATTCGCGGGATCATGGGGGTTGAGCAGTCGAGCGGTGCGATCGCTGTGGGCGACATGGTTCGGGTGGGGCAGACGGTGCAGTTCCATGTGCGGGATGCGCAGACGGCGACGGAGGACCTGGAGTTGCTCTTGACGGGCGAGGCCTTCAAGGAACCGGCGGCGGGGGCGATCTGCGTGACCTGCAACGGGCGCGGGAAGCGGCTCTTCGGCAAGGCGGGGCACGACTCGACGCGGATCGCGCGGGGGCTGTTCCCGGAGGTGGCGTCGCCGGCGATCGCCGGGATGTTCGGCGCGGGGGAGATCGGGCCGGTGGGCGATCGGTCGTATCTGCACGGGCATTCCGCGTGCGTGGCGATTCTGAGGCCGGGGCGCGAGGCGTTCGACGCGGGCTGATCTGCAGGGAATGGCGTGAAAGGGTCGATCTGGAGGGTGGGGCGATGGTGCCTCGAAGGGTGTCGGAGTGCGCCTGATGGGCCTGAACGGGTGGATTCGGCTGGCTTGCGTGTTAATGGGCGCGGTGGTGGCGGGCGGGTCGGCGCGCGGGCAGGACGATCCGCTTGCGGACCGGACGGTGGCGTCGTGGGACTTCGAGGAGCGCGAGCTGCACCTGGAGCCGGTGCCGATGCGCTGGTTCCGGGTGAACGGGGGCAAGGATGTTGATGGCGGCCGGTTCCCGGCGTGGAATCGCGCTGAGCTGAGCGACGCGGGCGCGGTGTCGGGCTCGTGGTCGGTGATGCTGCCGACGCGCGGCGGGAGCACGGCGATGCGGCTGGCGTCGGGCGTGGTGCCTGTGCTGCCCGGTGCTCGGTACGCGGTGACGGCGATGGTGCGGACGGAGGGGCTGCATTACTCGGCGGGGTTTGTGCGCGCGTGGACGCTCGATGCGCGGCTGGATGTGATCGGTTCGAGCGAGGCGATCAGCGAGCCGGTGCGGACGCAGGGGCAGTGGAAGCGTGTGACGTTCATCGTGGAGGCGCCGGAGGACGCGGCGTGGTTCCAGATGGAGTTGTTGCTCTTGCAGCCGGACGAGATCGAGGGATTCGAGCGGGCGCCGGCGGAGGTTGTGGAGCGTGATTTTTCGGGTTCGGCGTGGTTCGATGATGTCGCGCTGGTGCAGGTGCCGCGGATTGAGATGCGCACGACGCGGGCTGCGGGGATCTTCGAGATGCCCGAGAAGCCGACGCTTGAGATTCGGATCGAGGACCTGACGCGGCGGCCGCTGGATGCGCTGGTGGTTGTGTACGACATCGACGGGAACGAGGTGGCGCGTCGGTCGATGCCGAGGACGCAGATGGGCCGCCCGATCGAGTGGATGCCGGAGTTGCCGGGATTCGGCTGGTATCGGGCGATTCTGAATGTATCGGGCGACTCTGCGACGCTCGGGTCGGTGCGGGCGGACTTCGTGTGGGGTCCGACACTGCCGCGTGTGGGGCATCCGCGGGGGTTGGGTGTGGTCGCGGATATGGAGGGCGTGGACGCGGCGGCGCTGGAGGCGATGCTGCGGTTCGTGGAGCCGGGCACGATCGAGACGGCGGTGCAGCCGGAGCGCGGGAGCGCGGGTACGGCGCTGGCGGCGGCGCTCCTTGAGCGCGAGCATGAGTTGATCGTTCGTGCGGATGCGCCGCACTTTGTTGATGAGGCGTCGATGCGTTCGTGGATGGGCGGGGTGGCGGACATCGTGGCGCGGTTGGGCGAGCGGGCGCGGCGGGTGATGATCACGGACTCGGGGGACGAGGCGGCGTTCTGGGACTCGAAGCCGCCGGTTGACCTGGGTCTGCTGCGTGCGGCGCTGCGGGAGACGGTTCCGGATCCGATTGTGATGTTGCCTTGGGATCTGCGGCATCTCGAGAATGATGTGGCGCTGTCGGCGGACGGGTTGTCGTACTTCGTGCCGTGGACGGCGCCGCCGGGCGCGGTCGAGATCGGGACGCGCGAGTGGAGCAGCGCTTCGGAGCGCGCGATCGTGCTCGAGGTTGCGCCGAGTTCGATGGGTGGTCGGCGGGCGGCGTGTGAGTCGGTTTCGAAGAAGGCGGTGCTTGCGTGGGCGGCGGGGTACCCGCGTGTGCTGCTGAGCGATCCGTTTGTGATGGATGACCGAGGCGTGAGCGCTTCGCCGGAGTTGGCGGCGTGGCGGATGATGGCGCACACGGTGGGCGGTGCGAGTTTCGAGGGGATGCTGCCGACGCCCAAGGGCGTGCGCGCGTTGATCGGCCAGCGCGCCGATACGGGCGTGCTGATCGCGTGGAATGACGGGGCGGAGCCCAGGGACGCGGTGATTCGCGGGTACATGGGCGAGGGGCCGTTCCGGGCGCGGGACATCTTTGGGAACGAGGTTCCGATTGAGGTGACGGGGGGCGTGGTGCGGATGACGCTCCGGTCGGGGCCGGTGATCCTGGACGGGATCGATCCGCGGATTCTGAAGTTCCGTTCGGGGATTCGTTTTGAGCCGAAGGTGATTCCGGCGCGTGTGGAGCGGCTCGACGGCGATGTTGTGATTTCGAATCCGTGGGAGACGCCGATCTCGGGGCGGTTGCGGCTGCGCGAGCCGGGCGAGAGCGCGTGGGAGTTTCTGCCGCGGGTGATTCCGTTCCGGCTCGAGGGCGGCGAGTCGCGTGGATACGCGGTGGAGTTTTCGTTCGGGCCGGGAGAGGAGTCGGGGCGGCGTGAGTTGATCGCGGAGGTCGAGGTGCGCGGCGAGCGTGATCTGCCGGTGATGTACGCGCCGATGCCGATCGAGATCGCGATGGAGGGGATTGATCTGACGACGGCGTACCGGTTCTCGCCGAGGCGCGACGGGCGCGCGGAGAACCTGGTGATCTCGGCGGTGGTGACGAATGTTGGGTCGCAGCCGATCTCGCTCGAGGCGGTCGCGTTTGCGCCGGGGTTTGCGGGTCGTCAGGCGCCGGTGGGGAAGGTGTATCCGGGTGAGAGCGTGACGCGGACGTTTGTGTTCGAGTTGGGCTCGGCGACTCTTCGCGGGAAGGGCGTTCGGGTCGGTCTTGTGGAGATCGACGGGACGGGGCGGCTCAATCGGACGATCGAGATCGATCCGTGAGTGGTGGCCGGTTCAGAGGTTGAGGCCCCATCGCGTGAGGTGGTAGCGCATCTGCGCGGCGGTGTCGCGGGTGTGATCGATCTGGTGCGCGGTCCAGCCGATCGAGCGCGCGGCGGCGATGTTCTCTTCGAGATCGTCGAAGAAGATGATGGACTCCGGCGGCGCGGCGAGGGATTGCTCGAAGTGGCGGTAGAAGTCTTCGTTGGGCTTGAGCATCTGGGCGTGGTGTGACGCGACGCGGTGGGTGATCTTGGCGAGCGCGGGGATGATCGGGCCGCGCGGGTCGTGCCCGAGCATCTGATTCCAGTGCGCCTCGTTGGTGTTGGAGAGGCAGGCGGTGCGGATGTCGGGGGAGCTGTTGAGCTGGTCGATGAGATCGGCGACGCCGTGGTATTCGTCGATGAGCCAGGCGCGGTGGACCTGTTCGACCTCGTGGGGCTCGTAGATCGCGTCGGAGGCGTGGGCGATGGCGGCGCAGTAGTCCTCGATGGCGAGGTGGCCTCGCTGGTGGCGGTCGGTGTGGTTCTCGCGTGCGGCGCGGCGGTCTTCGTGCATGAATCGTTCGTGGTCGCGGACCTCGACGCCGGCGCGCCGGCAGCCCTCCTCCCACGAGCGGCAGATGCGGACGATGACACCTCCGAGATCGAAGCAGACGATGCGCTCACTCTTCATCGGGGTGCTCCGTGTCGGGTTCGTCATGGTCGAGTGGGACTGTATTTTTCATGATCTCGCGCATGACGACGGTTGCGAACGACCCGGCGGGGAGGTCGAACGCGCAGCGGATGAATGGGCCGAACTCGTCGGCGCCGCCTTCGATCTCGGGGTCGGTGAGCGGGACGCGGAGGGCGCGGCGTTTGCCGAGCGCGAGTTTGCCGAGGTGGCGTGCGCCTTCGCAGATTTCTTCGGCGGTGATGGCGAAGTCGGCGAGCGGCGCGGTCTCGTCTTCGAGCGTGCGGGCGCGGGGCTGGGTCATTTTCCGGCCCCACATGGGCCCGGACGGGGAGATCGCGAGTGATGCGAGGCGGTGGAGCGTGTCGGGGTCTGTTGCGGTGGGGCCGTCGACCTTGAAGCACGCGCCGTTGTCGTGCTTCATGGCGAGGTCGCCTTCCTGGAGACTGGTGAGCGTGTTGCGTTCGATGCGGCGGTCGAGGACGCGGTTGAAGATGGCGGATTGGAGTGCTGTGAACCAGAAGCGGCGCTGCATTTTGGAGATGGAGCGGACGGCCTGCTGCGCGGACGCACCGCGCGCCAGAGCGCGGAGGGCCTCGCGTTCTGCGACGGCGGTTGGCGAGAGATTGCGGAGCGCGCCTTCGTAGTCGGCTTGTGCGTAGCGGTCGCGGGCGGGGTCGGTGCGGTCGGGGAATTCGGGGCTCGGGAGCAGGAGCGCATCGAGGAGCGCGCGGGGCTCGTTCTTGATGTCGTGGATCGCGAGGATGTGGTTGTTGAGTCGGGATCCGAAGCGCTGCTCGCCGAAGTAGTTGGGCACGCCTTGGGCGCGGAGTTGCTGGATGACCCGGTTGGCGCGGATGACATCGGTGGGCGCGACATCGCGGATGCGGATGGAGAATCGGTTGCCCTTGAGGTGGCCCAGTTTGAGCCGGTTGGTGTGGCGGTCGGCCCAGAGGACGCGTAGGCGTTCGTCGCGGATCGAGGGGATGGAGGCGATGTCGCGGCCTTTTGCTTCGATGGAGAAGTGCTGGCGCGTGATGGCGTACTTGTCCTTCATGCCGGCGAAGGAGACGGCTGACTCGGGTACCTCGAAGTGATCGGCGAGCAGTCGGACGGCGTCCATGGTCGAGAGGCGTTGCTTCTCGATGAAGAGGTAGATGAAGTCGCCTTCGCCGGAGGGCTGGTAGAGGGGCATCTCATCGACAAGGAAGTCTTCGTCGCGTGCGCGGAGGCGTCCGCCCACGCCGGGCAGATCGCGTGTGACGAAGTGTCCGGGGAGTGGCGAGATGGATGTGATCATTCGTCGTTGTTCTGGGCGTCCTCGAGGACATGCTCCTCGACGAAGATGGGGACATCCTGCGCGACGCCCAGGGCGATGGCGTCGGAGGGTCTGGAGTCGATCTCGATGGCTTCGTTGTTGGCGCCGCGGATGTTGAGCTTGGCGTAGAAGGTGTGGTCGGAGAGATCGTTGATGGCGATGGACTCGAGCGTGCCGCCGAACGCCTCGATGATGTTGGCGAGGAGGTCGTGGGTCATCGGGCGTGGGACCTGGATTCCCTGGAGGCGGCGCTTGATGGCTTCGGCTTCTGCGATGCCAATGAGGATCGGGAACCGGCGCTCGCCATCGACCTCCTGGAGTTCGATGATCTGCAAGTCGTTCAACTCGCAGATGAGGACGCGGGCAAGTTCCATGAGGACGGGCATCTCGGTTCTCTCCGGTTCGTGAGCATCATCGTGTGCCGGAGAGTGGCGGGAGTCAATCCCTGCGGCGCTAATCGGAGACAGAAGGCCCCTTGCGTCCGCGGGTCTGCTCGCGGAGGGTGCGCCAGATCTCCCTGAGGGAGGTCGGCCTGACGCCTTCGAGTCGGCGTTTGTGTCCGAGTCGGTAGAGGCGACGCCAGTGGCGGGCGAGGACGCGGTAGGTCCAGAGGACCGATTTCCCCGGATCGTACATGTTGGTGGACTCGCTCATGGTTCCGTTGACTTCGATGATTGCGAGGCCGCGCGCGGCGCGGAGGTCTTCGTCGGAGGTGT